>CAJPTO010000015.1 GCA_905373605.1 uncultured Prevotella sp. | reverse complement strand
GACAGAAAAAGACCAAGGCCTACGGCCTAGACTTCACCCATCAACGCTAGGCAGGGTAGGCAGCTATCGCTCCCAACCCTGCCCTACAAAAAGACCAACCGCGGTAGTTGGCATAATCACGGGTTCTTAACCCGAACTGGCGTATCTAAGTGGAAAACTCATAGAATATGCTTCTGTTTCAGAAAGGTATGGCAAGCAGCAAGTGAAGAAAACTAAAGCTTTCACACAGGAATAGCCATGCGCTTTGATTTTACAAGGGCAATGGGCTTCATCGTTACCGCTACAACACCTCAAACTTTATCCCTGATTTTATCGTTGCGCCTCCTCATATAGAAGTAAAGACCTCCAAAAAACGAACCAATAATTTGTTCGTTCAACAAAAAAACGATAATTTTGCACACAAACAAGGCTGTGTGCAACCGCATGTGCCTATCATATAGTTTAGAGAAAGGAGGAAAGAAGATGTCCATTTCCAAAACAAGACAAAAGCTAGTGGACGTGGCGCGCCAGCTCTTCGCACGCAATGGCGTGGCCAACACCACGATGAACGATATCGCCGTGGCTTCGGGAAAAGGCAGACGAACGCTCTATACCTATTTTAATAGGAAAGAAGACGTGTACTATGCCGTGATAGAGGCCGAACTGGAGCGGCTCTCCGACAAGTTGGACGAGGTGGCAGCAAAGAAAATCAGTCCGCAAGACAAGATTATCGAGCTGATATACACCCACCTGAGCATGATTAAGGAAACGGTGGTGCGCAACGGAAACCTGCGTGCCGAGTTCTTTAGAAACATCTGGACTGTGGAGAAAATGCGCAAAAACTTTGACGAAGACGAGATTGAACTCTTCAGAAAGGTGTATGCCGAGGGTAAGGCCGACGGCGAATTCGACATCGACAACGTGGAACTGGTGGCCGACATCACCCACTATTGTATCAAAGGACTTGAAGTGCCGTTCATCTATGGCCGCTTGGGGCACGGCTTAACCGAAGAGGCCAGCAAGCCATTGGTGGCAAAAGTGGTGTACGGCGCATTGGGTAAACGAATCAACAGACAATGAAACATCTCGCACTAACCGCGTTCGTGGCCTCCCTCATCATTGCATGCACCGCTCCTAAAGCCCCTAAAGCAGAGAAATACGCGCCTAAGCCCACAGCCAAACGCGCAGAAAAGGCGGACACAACGGAAAAACAAGCTAAGCCTAAACACTTGCCCGATGCCGATACGACCACAACATACACCACAAGCGATGGCGGCATGACGCAAACGGAAAGCAAGCTTTTTGCCCATGCAACCTCGATGCAAGCCGTTTACCAAGAAACCCTGCGAAAAGGTGACATCGAAGACACCGAATGGCTGCTGCCGCAACTGCCCAAAAGGAGCAAAGAGATGGATGTGGGCAAGAACGGACTGATTTCTGTATCGTACATCATCAGCCCAAAACGAGCAAAGGTCGAGATGTACTACGAAGGCGGCGTAACAACACTAACACTGCGTGAACAAAGTGCAGGCGTAAAGCGTGAAATCACCTACAGTGCCGATTAGCCCCAAGCCACTAACGGCCAACAGAAGCAAACATTGTTTTGCCATGTCAAACTAAGTTTGTACCTTTGTATTACGAAATCACAGTATTTACAAACATAAATAACAACAAAATGGGATTATTAACAGGCAAGACTGCCCTTGTTACGGGTGCAGCCCGCGGCATTGGCAAGGCCATCGCATTGAAGTTTGCACAAGAAGGCGCAAACATCGCATTCACCGACTTGGTTATCGACGAAAACGGCAAGGCCACTGAGGCCGAGATTGCCGCTCTAGGCGTTAAAGCCAAAGGATATGCCAGCAACGCTGCCGACTTTTCACAAAGCGAAGAGGTGGTGAAACTGGTGAAAGAAGACTTTGGCTCGGTAGACATTCTCGTAAACAACGCCGGCATCACCAAAGACGGGCTGATGCTTCGCATGACCGAGCAACAATGGGATGCCGTTATTGGCGTTAACCTCAAAAGTGCTTTCAACTTCATTCACGCTGCCATCCCCGTGATGATGCGCCAACGCGGCGGCTCCATCATCAACATGGCATCGGTGGTGGGCGTTCATGGCAATGCCGGACAAGCCAACTACGCTGCCTCTAAGGCTGGTATGATTGCCTTGGCCAAGTCGGTTGCACAAGAAATGGGACCCAAAGGCATTCGCGCTAACGCCATTGCACCGGGCTTTATCGACACCGCCATGACACAAGAATTGCCTGAAGAGGTGCGTAAAGAATGGATGAACCAAATTCCTTTGCGCCGCGGAGGCACCGTTGAAGACGTGGCCAACTGCGCCCTTTACCTTGCTTCAGACCTTTCTAGCTATGTAAGCGGACAGGTTATACAGGTGGATGGTGGCATGAACACATAACGCCGACAACGCTCGTGTTCGGCGAAAAGGCTCTTCATGCCCTTTCGCCGAACACGCGTTCGTCATCGCTAGATGCCGCGTACACGGCAACGACAACAAAAAGAGAGAATACCACGCTGCCCTTACACGCAAACCTGCGTTTTCACTAGGGCAAATGAAGCATGCAAAAATGACGAATGCCCTGTTAACCTGTTAACTCGTTAACTTGTCAACTTATACCCCCTTAAATATCATGATTCCTGTTTACGAAGACAACCACATCATCATCGTTTCAAAACACAGTGGAGAGATAGTGCAGAGCGACAAGACGGGCGATGTGCCATTGGTCGACATCGTTAAAAGCTATCTCAAGGAGAAGTATGCCAAACCGGGGAACGTTTTCCTGGGCGTGGTTCACCGATTGGACAGGCCGGTGTGGGGACTTGTGGCCTTCGCCAAAACCAGCAAGGCACTTAGTCGCATGAACGCCCTTTTCAGAACGGGTGATGTTAAAAAGACATATTGGGCCATTGTGCAATCGCCCCCCGAAAACGAAGCGGGCGAACTGGTGCATTGGCTCACACGCAACGAGAAACAAAACAAAAGCTACGTCCACAACCATGAAGTGCCCGGCGCAAAGAAAGCCATATTGAGCTATCAGGTTATCGGCAGTTCGGACAATTACACGCTTTTGGAGGTACAACTCATGACTGGCCGCCACCATCAGATACGTTGTCAGCTGGCCGCAATGGGTTGTCCCATCAAGGGCGACCTGAAATATGGGGCTAAACGAAGTAATCCCGACGGCAGCATCTCACTGCTTTCACGTAAAATATCGTTTGTGCACCCTGTTTCGAAACAGATAATCAGCGTTGAAGCTCCCCTACCCGACGACAATCTGTGGCATGCGTTCGGACAAACATAGGCCTTAACCCACAGACATAAAGCAAACGAGCCGACAAGGAAAAGGGACCTCTCTGTGGTGCATGGTAGCGAATAATTCTAATGACCAAATTGAATTTAAGGGAGAGATTTTATCTCACGCTCAAGGGTCGCAATTATAGGCCTAATTGACTGAAAGTCCTTTAAGATTGAGGATGGTGCATCGTAGGTTTGTGTCGTTCCTGCAGTATGGGTATGAGCTGCTTTATTCCTATCCGAAGAGTATTTATCCACAAGAGTCTGAAAAGAGTTGACATTTATTCTATCTAGCACATTTTCAAGATTATATGCTCCGATAGTCACACTTAACATCTTTAAGATTTTGTCATAATTAAAGCCATGATTCCTCTTTATTTGTTTTTTTATAAAATCGACAATCTTGGCATCACAAACATGATAATCTAAATACTCGTCCAATATTTGATCTAAACTTTGTTCGAGCCACCCAGAAAACTCTATTAAAGCCGCTTTAGACAAAATGATAGGCAAAGAGTTTTGCGACATTGAATTTGAATATTGAGAATCTATATCATTCAATGTCTTCTCGATATCAACATAATTTACCACGACTAAAGACCGAAATTGCAGTTTTTATTCTACTCTTAACTTTTTCTTCGGAACCCAAACCTTCTTTCATTTCTTCAGGCGCAAATATTGGCTGCTTAAAAAGATTATCACATATTTCATCTAATGCCTCACCATCTTCATCATTCAAAGTTTCAATGTTAAATGCAATTCCAATCATTACGGCTTCTGCTACATTTTTTGAATCAAATCTTCTATTAAGTCTGTTTGCTATTGTTAACGTTGCTACAAAGAGGTTCTCAAACCACTTTATTTTGTCATGTTCGGAATTCTTATTTTCATCCATATAAGAATTTAAAAACGCAGCTAGTTTTCCCTTGTAATCCGAATAAGATTGATAAAACGCAAAGAAACGCAGAATTCGTTCTTCATTATTAAATCTTGCTGAATCCACTTTCGTTTTATCCGTTTTCGCAAAATCAAACCATAGTTGAGTCCTGGCCAATTCTTTAAGCAGAGAATTAAAGGGACCTTGGAAAATACAATTTCTTATTTCTTGATTATACAACTTATTTCCTCCAGAATTTAATCTGTAAAATATCTGAAAGAGATACTTCATATGTTCCGGATTGCGATAATCACACCTGAGAACTGTTATTGGTATTGTCACATTCTCTAGTATCTCTACTAAATTCGGACTTTTCGCTCTAATCTCAGAAACCTTTCTATCCGAAATCCGCTGATCGACATCATCGCTTTTTGATAGCTTCCAATCTGTTTTCGAATCAAAAAACTTAATAATTGACGAAATGCGTTGCAGCCCATCAATTACCATTCTCTTTTGCGAAGAAACATCAAGACTTATACACATACTCGGTATCGGCAATTGCTTTATCAGACTATCGATAAAAAGCGTTTGAGCAGGATTCTTCCAAACTTCCCCTCTTTGAAAGTCTGGATTAATTTCTATCTGTCCTTTTTGATACATACGAAATATATCTGCACAAGAACGTTGTTCATTAAACGCAACGATATCAGGGGGAGGCATAACTGTAGGTGAGGCATCTTGCTCTTCTTCATTACTTCGAGCTAACATTGCCTGTATCTCTTCAGGAGTTGCATCTGACGAAATATTAAGCGTTACTTTTTGTTCCATACTAAAATAACTTGTCAATGAGGATAACATTATTTACTAAACTAGACGAATAGTCTCAACCATCTCCCTAAGCGACATATCTAAGCAGACTTTCGAGTCTCTATTAACCTATTATATCGATCATTAGAAAAAGCCGACAGGCTATTCTAATGACCGATTTTGTTTGTTGCTAAAAGCAGCTTCAGGAGATTGTAATTCGTCAACTAAAAAACACTAAAGACTTTACCTCAACTTATGCCCCTTAAACGCGAAGAAGGCGATGTAAAGGAAGCAAGGCAAGCAAATCCAATAAGCGTTCTGTGGGCCGAAGTTGTCTTTGAGAAGTCCGAAAAGAACCGTTACAACAGCTCCACCAATCAAGCCCATGGTGAGGACAGATGCCCCCGACTTGGTGAATTTGCCTAAGTCTTGCATTGACAAAGGCCAGAATGCGGGCCACATCAGCGAACAACCCAAGGCAATAACGCCAATGCTAAACACGCTTAACGTGCCTGGCAACAGCACAACGAGCAGCGTTCCTACAATGGCGATGATGGTACACACCTGCAATGCGCGCGTCTGCGACATGTATTTGGGAATGAGAATAACGCCCGAAATGTAACCCACGCTGATGCAGAGCGGCGTAATCCACGAATAGTTCTGCGCGTTTTCAAGTCCTAAGCCCTTGGCATAGTCGATAAGTGTGGCCAAGGCGATGGTTTCGGCACCCACATAGAAGAAGATGGCCAATGCACCTAGCACCAAATGGGGGAACTGGAAGATAGACTTCTTGCTGTTGGCATAGGCCGAAACCTGTGCGTCTTCTTCGTTCTTCGAAGCCTCGTTCTCGTCTTCGCCTGCCGCTTTCACCTCGGGTAGCGGAGCCACCAGTGAGAGAACGCCCAATGCAAGGAACACGGCAATGATGATATAGAAAGGCTTATCCAGTTGACTAACGGTGAGATGTTCGCCCGCAACAAGCGTAATGAACCACGGCGAGATGGGCCAGGCCAGCTTATTGCAGATGCCCATGATGCTGATGCGCTTGGCGGCACTCTCTATTGGACCAAGAATGGTGATGTAAGGGTTGATGGCCGTCTGCAAAAAGGCGTTGGCCGTGCCGCAAAAGAAAGACGCAACAAGGAAAAGCACGAAGCTTTCTTGGCTGGCAGAAACGATGAACACGCCAAAAGAGAGGGCAAACATCACGAATGCAACGGCCATTGTGCGCTTGTAGCCAATGCGCTTTATCAGTTGTCCTGCGGGATAACCGAAAATCAAGAAAGGAATGAACGTTGCACCGATAAGCAGGTAGGCTCCGGCCGAGGGTACGCTTAGCGACTCTTGCAGCACCGGCACCAAAAGAGAATTGATGCCAAGCGCAAAACCGCACGAGAAGAACATCAGGCCTAAGAATGCGATAGGCACTAGATAATTTTTGTTTTGAGACATAATATTGGTTTAATTAATTGATTGTTAGCAAATGGAAAATGCAAAGGGCCATTGACTTGTCCCCGAGTGCCATCGTGCCTAGCACGGTGCTGCATCGGCTTTGTACCCAGCCGGCATCGTTGTTGCCCACGACAAGCCCATGCGCACGAAGCATGTTCACATGCATTCCGACACAGCTACCTTGTTGCCGACATTCTTAACCAGCCCATGATTTGTTTTAGCAAAGTTACGACAAATGGAAGATACGGCCAAAAGATACGAAGAAAATAATCATCCGCCGAAAAGAAAAAATGTTGTGGTAAAGGTGTGGGCGCGCTAAGATGATCATTCAAACGGCAATAAGATAGAGGCATTGAAGCAAATACTTACAAACAAGAAAAGTTTTAAGGATTATTGCATAAAAGAATGACTATGTGATAAAAAATTAGTAATTTTGTGCCGTTTAACAAGCCTATCGCCCTGCATCCTAATTCGCGAAGTGTTGGGCTGTGTGCACTAAATTCTGAACAGCCTATATCACCACGACCAAAAGAAAATGAAGTGTACACAAAAAAGACGTACTTCAAGGTGTTCAATCAGCATCTTGTTGTTGCACAGATAAATTTCGTAAACATATCATTCTTGATTAGAATGCACAATAACAGCAGAAGCCTCCAGGCATGGTGCAAAAGCCATGCATCTGAAATACAACAAGTTTAGCCTATTAGCGACATTGCCGCGCATGACTTTACCTACAGTCACTATCCCTCCGTGGTGTGCAATACCCCCTTTGTTCCAGTACAGCTTCACCTGTAACTTAGGCTAATAGAAGTCGAGGCCGAATAAAGATAAGTTCGTAAGCATTGTTGTAAATATATGTAGCACTAAGAACAGACATTTACATATTTCATGAATAAGAAAATAGTTATCCCAATCACAATCTTGGCATTAGTGTTGATTGTTGCAGTAATAAAAATGGTCTCTGGTGGCAGTAAAGTGGAATTGGAATGGACAGCCGTACAGACAGAAGCCAATGCACCTAGTCCTATAAGCTTGTATGTCTACATGGAAAATTCAGGGAGCATGGATGGCTACATGTGTGCCGGTTCAAATCTTAAAGATGCCGTTTTCGATTATGTAAGCGACTTGCAAAAGCAGTCGTCCACCTGTTCTCTGTTCTACATCAACACGCAAGTGATTCCACGTGGAGGCGTACTTGAGAACTACATTCAGAACCTTACGCCAAGTGCATTCGCACAAGCAGGGGGAAATCGCCAAAACACAGACTTACGGCAAATACTGGAAACGATTATGCAACGCCATAAAAGAAATGCCGTTTCGATATTTGTTTCCGACTGCATTCTAGACATCACGGGCAATGCACGCGATTATTTTGGGAACTGCCAAGTTTCGGTTAAGAATATTTTTAACGAAGCTTTCGCAAAAGACAAGAACTTAGGGGTTCAAATTATGCGGTTGCAATCTAAATTCGATGGGGTTTGGTATTGCGGAACAAACAACGAAAAATTACGTAATGTGCGCAGGCCGTACTACATCTGGGTTATCGGCAACAAATACATTCTTGCACAGATAAACAAGAAAGTCCCCTACATCCACATCCTTGGCGGCGTGGACAACTATTGTGCGTTCGCCCCGTCGTCGGGTGATATTCCATTTGACATAGAACGTAAGACTTACGTGGTAAACCACACAAAAAAGATAAAAGTTCGTATCCTTGCAGACTTGACAGGGTGCTTGCAAGGTGAGGCAATCCTTCAAGACCCCAACAATTATGTTTCAGACAATCCACAGGCGAAGGTTGTTTCGGTAAATCGCGTTACTTCGCCTAACAGCAAATACAGCCACTTAATGGAAGTTGAAATAACAAATCCCAAGACGGTGAAACAAGTAAGCCTTTTGCTTTCATATCCTATGCTTGCAGGGTGGGTAGCCAAGGCCAACGACGACAGTGGGACAAATATAAAAGAGAACATGGATAAAACCACCGGCCTGCTTTACCTTGTAAGAGGAGTAGCCGAAGCCTATAAAGACCAAAACCCTTATGGGAGCATCACATTTAAACTTAAAAACAAATAAATAGAACTAATATGGGCGAATTATTCGGAAGTATCTATTGCTGGCTAGAAGACTTCTTCGGACTTGAACTGGCCAATTACCTTTGGGGCGAATCTGCACCCGAGCAAACAGGGAACATGTTTATCGGCATTGGACTGTCAATGCTGGCCATCTCGTTATTTGTTGCAGCATGCTATTATTACGTAATCAACCACCCCCGACTCAACAACCTTTTCGGTTGGCTTATCTTCTTTGTTCTCAATGCCATAGTTAATCTCATTGTTGGCACCCAGTGGCTTCTGAAAGACTATTATGCGGGGAAAATGGTAACGGAGAATAAGGCAACAGGAAAACTAGAAGACCTCCCCATTGACGTGTCAGACATCTTTGCATTCGGAGTGACCAACATGCTTGATGCGATGATTGCTTTTATCCTCATTTCATATCTCATAAAATGGTGGAGCACAAACTGCTCGCGTGCACCATTCTAAATACAACTACCACTATGGCAAAACTATACATATTCGGAATTGGCGGCACAGGTTCACGTGTACTACGCTCATTCACAATGATGATGGCAGCAGGCGTGAAACTTAATGCCGACGAAATCGTACCCATCATAATAGACCCCGACGTTGCTAATGCCGACTTGACACGCACGGTGCAATTGATGAACAACTACAGGACTCTACGCTCTGGCTTAACGTTCACACCCGACACGCGGGCCACATTCTTTCGGAAAGAAATTGCGCAATGCATACCAAACTACATTTTGCACATACAAGACACAGACGATAAAACCTTCAAACAATTCATAGACTTGCCTTCGATGGGGCGCGAGACGCAAGCAACGATGCGCATGTTGTTCTCTGAAAATAACCTCAATGCGTCGATGGATGTGGGCTTCAAAGGCAATCCCAACATCGGCAGTGTGGTGCTTAATCAGATTGTAGCCTCCAAGCAATTTGAAGACTTCGCCAACAGCTTTGCACAAGGTGACAAGATATTCATCGTGAGTTCGATATTTGGTGGCACAGGTGCCAGCGGCTTCCCCTTGCTGTTGAAGACATTGCGCACCAACAAGACAATGCCCAATAATGACTTAATAAACAACGCTGAAATAGGTGCTATAACCATGCTACCCTATTTCAAACTTAAAACCGATGAGGGAAGCGAGATAGATTCGTCTACCTTCATATCAAAAACGAAGTCGGCCTTGGCTTACTACGAAAACAACATCAGCAAAAATGGTTCCATCAACGCGCTCTATTTTCTTGGCGACGACATCTATAACACCTACGACAACCACGAAGGTGGCTCCATGCAAAAAAACAATGCCCACCTGATTGAGTTTCTGGCAGCTACAGCCATTGCAGACTTTTGCAACAAAACACACGACCAAACAGTAAACAAGGAGTTGGGGTTGATAGATACAGACGGGAGCATCACATTTGCTTCGTTTTATGATGAGCAGAAAAGGCTACTGTTTAACCCGCTCACAGAACTGGCAATGACAGCCAACTGTCTTACAGACAAGTTTGACTATTTTTCGTCAAAATCATTTGATGCAAACAATAAGCATTTCAAGGACCTATACAGCAGCCCTTTCATGAACAAGCTGATAGAAATTTGCAATGCCTACAAGGAATGGCTTGAAGAAATGAAAGCCAACAAACGTCCACTGATTCTTTTTAACTTAGACACCAAAGGCAATCCCTTTGATGTGGTTGAAGGCGGAAAGGTGAAGAAGGTGATGAGCATAAAATCGGGCTACGACCTTGTTACCGACCGTCTAAACTCTGCTGTTAAGAAGTGTAAGTGTAAAACAGAAGAGGATAAGTTTCTTGAGATGTATCATCTGGCTATGGAAAAACTCATAGAAGACAAAATAAACATATAAGCAAAGCGCACTATGTCTAAGATTTTCAGACTTTACAAAGAGGGTTCATCCAATTTTCAAGGATGGAACGAAAGCCCAACCTTTCCATATAACTCAAATGCTCGCGACACCATTTCCGACCCAGACGGTGCAAGCGCAGAACACGAAATAACGTCTATCCCTTCGCCTTTCGCTCGCATCGACTTGGTGAAAACGGCATTTAAAGAGGTATGCCAACGTGCTGGAGCAAATGGGAACGGACTTGACGGCAAAACTATTTTTCATAAAATGGTGTCGGACACGTTGGACGTTGGAGAGATTTTCTTCAACATCGACAAGTATGCCGACAAGATTGAGATTATCACTTGCGACTGCGCCCAAATGATACGAACACTGAAAAGCGATGGCAACAACAGCCATTCATACCTTGCCGATTCTCTGGAAAAGTTTCTTAAGTCTGACGAAAGAACTTACAACTTCCACAAGCTGAGAAACATATACTTGCTGAATTACAAGCAAGGCCCAAACGAACTAAATGTCATCGGTGCCACTTCGCCCGCTACATTGTTCTTTTCTGGCGCAAACAATCTAGAATACGTCAAAGACATCTATTTCCCCAATAACGACCGTCCTTTCGACAATGATTACCAACCACTGTACAAACGTGACAAAGAATACATCAAGGCATGGTGGGCAATACGCAAGAACACTCCCGACTTCTCAAAACTCTTCCCTGAGATTGAGGAATACCTAACCCTCACATTCAAGAATATAAAAGATCAAAGCCTGAAGGATGCGTTAAGTGGGAATACACCCTTTGACATTGAAGGTTTTGCGGCAATAGACGTACAAGCTGCAGGGCAAATAAACCAAGTGGAGGTTTTAGGAATAAACCTACTAAAGAGCAGGCAAAAAGATTCAGCAAAAACAAGTGACTTTGTCATCAACAGGGAGGATGGAAAAGAAAGCGACTGTCCGCTTGTGTTGCCAACAGAAGCTGGCAACAAATATGCCGGTCTAATGTACTCGAATGGTCTGTGGGGAAAAGAAAACAAAGCACCATACAAAAATGACAACGAACTAGACAAGCGCAAGCTACCCTTTGACGGGACGGTGTCGCCTTACCTCACCATATCAGACTTTCTTGAAGACACACTTCTCAAAATACCACACACGCTGAATAAGAACAGCTACTTTGACGGCAACAGCAATGGAGGAACAGAACCCTCCTCTCTTCTCCTCCCCATCAAGCCATTATACTTCAAGTATCTTGGCCAAGAAACGCTGAAGGGCATGATGCCCGACGGCAAGAAAGCCATTGAAATGGAAACTTTAGCTGGTGGGTCGGTTAACGTTACTCTGCGTGTACCTATCAAAGGAGACAAGAACATAAGGTATATTGAGTTTCAACGAATTTACTACGCCCACAGAAATCCAGATATTAATGAAACAAGTAACGAGGGAGGCATAGCCGAATTGGAATTTTCGGGCTTCTGCATGCCAGGAGTTAGGTTTCAAAATGAAAACGAGGCCCTTTATACCATTACGTGTGTAACCACCTTCTCTACAAAATTGGAATTGCAATTTTTCAAAGGTTACTCCAGAATAAGGAATACGTCTATGGACTGCCGCAACAAAGCTGGTGAGGTAGACTATAAGGCAGAAACCTATACGCTGGACAAAACAAACTTTGATTACATCCGCGTGGTTCGTAGCGATGGATTAGCTGGGCTTTTAATGCCTAACTTCCCTCCTCAACAGGAAATCGAAACCTTTTCTTTCGCCGTGGACTTGGGTACATCCAATACCCATGTCGAAATGAAAAAAGCCAACGAAAACAGTTCGTATCCACTTACCTACAGCAAAAACGAACGAACAATGAGTAAGTTCTTTGTACAGCATTTTGTTGAGGAGGAAGGTAATCTGCTACCAACAGATTTGACAGACGAGGAAGATCTGATGAATGCGGAATTTGTCCCCGAAATCATAGACAGCAACAATAGCGACCTCTATTTCCCCACGCGTACAGCCTTATCTTGTGCTAAAGTAATAAACTGGAACGATTCTCTACGCGTATTTGGCCTGCTTAATTTCAACTTGACATACAATAAGAAAAAGGCTTTTTACGCTTACAACGCCGAGCCCTTGATTAACTTGAAATGGAGTAATGAGAACAATGCACAGGCTCAAATCCGATTGTTCGTCGAGAACTTGTTGTTGCTGTTACGCAACAAAGTTGTTGCGAACAATGGCAATCTCAGAAACACGCAGATAACTTGGTTTTATCCAAACAGCATGTCGCAAAGGAGGCTTTCCCAACTTCGTGATGCTTGGAAAGATGCCTATTCAAAACTGTTCTCACAAAATGGAGGCACCACCGAAATGTCTGAGTCAACAGCACCTATAAGATACTATTTCCACCGATATGCCAACGCCACGAGTATCATTAATGTGGATATTGGTGGTGGCACTACAGATATAGCCTTCTCCAATTATGGCAAGGTGAGCCACATCACCTCGTTCAAATTTGCAGCCAATGCTCTTTTTCAGGATTCTTTCTCGGACATTAACCCGAACAATGGTATTGTAGACTGGTTTAAAGGTGATTTCTTAGAACTGTTGACGAAAAACCACCTCAATGACCTAGAATGGATTTTCAAAAGCAACGAGGGGCAACCAGCTAACATGGCATCCTTCTTGTTCTCTCTCAAGAATAATTCTCACACCGCTAAAATTGCAAGAGAGAGCATAGACTTCAATCATGTGCTGCAAAACGATGAGAAATTTAAGATTGTCTTCATACTTTTCTACACTGCCATTATCTATCATATCGCGCAGATAGCGAAAAAAGAAGCTTTTGGCATTCCCCGCCACATTGCATTCAGTGGCAACGGTAGCAAAGTAATTCACATCTTGACATCTGATGTTAAGACACTTCAAGCCTATACACAAAAGATTTTCGAAAAGGTTATGGGACAAACAAGTAACTCGACTTTGGAAATATTAGGCGTTGAACGAGATTCGAGTCCCAAAGAAGCAACGTGCAAGGGCGGATTGGTCGCAGCTGGTGCACATGACAAAAACGAGACGAAACAAGTAACCCTAAGGGATTCTTCGGGTGCGCTTGTAGGTGAAAACGACACCTACGCGCAAATAGACGATGCGAGGAAAGACGAGATTGTGAAAACAGTTGAAGATTTCTTCGACTTCGCACTGAAAGAGATACCCTCTGTTTTCAATCTTGATGACATCTTTGGAGTAAGCCACGACTCATTGAAAATCGCGCGTGAAGAATGCAAAAAAGATTTGCGAACCTATCTGGACAAGGGATTGAAAATGTCAATTGAAGAATCGGGAAACAAGGACAACAGGGTGGAAGACGCTCTATCGTTCTACCCATTAAAAGGGGCCATCCAAGCCTTATCAGCTAAAATTCAAGAATATTATAAATCAAACAAACAGCAATGAAAAATCTATTTGCATTGATGGCTGTGGTACTTATCGTATCTATAGTCATGGTTGCGTGCAGTGACAACAAACGAGACATTGCACAAACTGCGCTTAAGAACACTAATTGCATCCAAGACACGGCAAAGTCGCAGCTCAATGGAAAAGATTCTACAATCCATGCTCTTGAACTTAAGGTCGACACACTAACCCAAAGAATAAATAGCATAACGGAGAATTTATCGACATTAGAACAAAGGGTAAAGAACTTGGAAAGCCCAAGCCGAGCATGGAACTTACCTACCCTCCTCGCCCTTGCTCTCGGTGTTATTGCCACTTCACTGTTTCTATGGATGTCAAAAGGTGTTGTAGACAAAAAAATGCTGGAGGAGTTCAAAGGGCAAATTAAATCACTCATGAAAGGGGATAAAGACCGCGAACCTAAAGCTGAAAGTGATTCACCTACGCCTATTCAACAGACCTTTCCTTCGAAGAATGGCCAAGATGAATACAATGAACTAGAAGAAAGGATAAGAAACCTAGAGAGCAACCTTGCACAAATCCGACAAAGTCTGGAGTCTAGCAATGTGGGGGCTAGCACAAAGGAATACCTATCCAACAATATCGAGTATGCCCAAAACAACTCGTCCACCTTTTTCATGACCCTGTCTTCTTCCCTACAAGAAAACAGTGTTTATAAGATAACACCTACATCTCCTGACAAGGGAGAGTTTGAGATATTGTCAATTGAAAAGATAAGGCAGAGGAATGGTTGGGAAGAAGCTGTTGAATACTCTGGCAATTGTAACATCCATGAGGCTGTGGGCTTCAAAGTTGATAAAAAAGGCCATTGCGTAAGAACAGACAGTGGTCGGTGGAAAATTACATCAAAGCTAATAATTACAATTTACAAATAACAATGTCTATAATTGTTCCGACCATTGTCATTGCCATCGTGGCATTTCAATTTTATTTTTTCAGAAAGAACTTGGCCAGAATGAATGAGTATGGCAACATTTTCGAAAAAGAAACATCATGGGGGCTCCGCTTGGATGGTACATCTAATTATGTGACTGGCATTACGGGGGAAGGGAACCCAACTTTTTTCTCCATAAAGAAATCCATCAACAAATATCTCAGCAACAATGCTGGGGCCGTTATAGATTTCCAGTTGCTTAAAGATGCGGTAGACCGACACTGCGAGGCTGTGGAAAGCGACGTACATACCCTTACCCCCATCCCACTCTATTGCGGACTAGCAGGAACAATGGCTGGTGTTATTGTTGGACTCTACTCGTTGCTTGCCACAGGCAGCATTACCGATCTCCTGTCTTCGGGTTCAAGCAACTTCAGTACGGCAGCTGTTGGCGTTAACGATTTGCTCGAAGGTGTGGCATGGGCCATGGTTGCAAGCATCTTTGGTATCATTCTAACCACATTTGCCTCGATAAAATTTAAGAGCCAAAAAGTTAAAGGCGAAGCAGGAAAAAACGCTTTCTTGGCTTGGTTGCAGGCAGAGCTTCTCCCGAAACTGCCAACAGACATTTCGCAAGCACTGAAAGACCTTGTGGGTAATCTCAACACCTTTAACAGTGCTTTCGCATACAACACAGACAAGTTGCAACTAACACTGAATAAAGTAAATGCCTCTTACCAAACGCAAGCTGAAATCATCAACACGATACACGAAATGGACGTGATGAAGATGGCGAAAGCTAATGTGAACGTGCTGCATGAACTCCAAAATTGTACAGTGAAGTTAGAACAGTTCAACGAATATCTTGATAGCATCGAAGGTTATACAGACGCAATACATAAGTTTGAGACATTGTTTGAAAAAGAGTCTAGACGCCTACAAGTGCTTGAGGAAATTAGAAATTATTTCACCAGATACAAAGGCGAAATAAGCAAATATGTTGGAGATGCGGATGCCCAATTAGGAAAAGCGTTAAGCGAATTGACAACGAATGCAAGTTCAAACGTTAACGAGTTAAACAAAGTTCTTACCGAACAAGCCGGAAGCTTTAAGGCCATTATTAAAGAACAAGGTGAAACTTTCGAAGGCATGAACAGAGGCATGGTTGCGCAGTTTAACAAGCAACTAGAGAAGATTCCTATGCTTGAGAAGCGGCTTTCAGCCATTTCCGAGATACCGTCAAGGCTCGATCTAATGATAGAAAAGATAGACAAGTCGAATGCCGAAATGCTTAGAGGGGTAGCCCAAGCCATGAGCAAGACGGCACAAGACTTTGCGGCTGCCGTTGAGAAAGGCAGGAAGGCAGAAGTTAAAAATATTGGTGGTATCAGCTTGCCCCAGTGGATGACATGGACCTTTGTTATCTCGGCCATCGTCATTGCGGTGTCGTGCATGGGAAGTGCCATATACAACTTTACTTATGCAGGAAACAGCGAGAAGGCTGCAGTAGAGTTTTCGACAGAAAAAGCAATTGTGTCGGACACCATCTTCAACGACACTACGGCCTTGGACACGGCAAACAAACAATCGTTCACCCCAACACACGTGCCGATAAAAAAAAGTTCTTCCCACAACAGACGTAAGAAACATGCAAAATAACAAGGAATCTTTCTTCTGGACAAGCTATTCAGACTTGATGACGAGCCTCTTCTTCATCATGCTCACGCTCTTTGTGCTGGTTATCGTTCTTTTGCACAAAAGGATGGAAGCCACCGAAAAACAACTAGAGGAAATTAAGAAAGTGGAACTTTCTACACATGAGCTGGACAAGTCGCAATACTACACATACAAAAAGGAATACAAGAAGTACGTTTTGAATGTGAAATGCTTTTTCGAAGAGCTGAAATCGAGTCTTAATGACCTACAAACAAACAGGTTGGACCTACGCAATGCAGGGCTAGAAATACAGCAGTTCCTAAAAAGAAACGCATCCAACCAGTACCTCCTTATTATTGAGGGACAGGCCTCACGAAATTCATTTAGGCAAACAGAGCAAAACTATCACCTTAGCTTCCAACGTGCACTAACGCTGATGAAGTTTTGGAAAGACGAATGCATGATTGATTTCGGGACCAATTGCGAAATTCAAATTGCGGGAAGTGGCGATGGCAGATATAACTTTGGCTACACTGCAGGCGAAAACAATTCATCTTTTGAACTGCACGACCAAACATTGATGAGAGAAAGAGGAACAAAGGAACGAGAAAATCAAAGGTTTATCATTCACATCATACCCAAAAACATTATTGAGAATGAAAAATAAAGCATACATCTTTCTGATGTGTTTGTTTGCTTCACTGATAGCTGTCACAGCGTGCGCCCATCGTTCTGGACAAAAGAAACGCGAGCGTAAAACACACAAGATAGAAGAGGAACAAAAGGATGAGAATCCCAACACAGACAAGCCCATTGCCAATGTGGCAACTGGGCATCATACAAAACTTGAGGGGGCTGAAGTATTCCAAAGATACAGCAAAGCTATCTTTATGGTATTCACTTCAGATGGCAGCAATGTGTACCAGGGCTCTGGCTTCTTCATTGGAAATTGTGGCTTGGCCGTTAGCAATTATCACGTGTTTAGAGGAACAGACACCGAAAACGAAGTGATAAAGGTTTATGGAGACGACACTGCATACAAGGTAGAGAAAATATATGCTCAAAGCGAAGCAGAAGATTTTGTTCTCTTTCGAGTTGCTTACAACAATAAAACCGCCATACCACTTGCTTCCGAGCGGCCGAAAATAGGAGATAAAGTCTTTGCCATTGGCAGCCCACGAGGATTGGAAAATACGTTCTCGTCGGGAGAAGTTTCCCAATGGCGAGATACAAACTTGATGCAAATTAGCGCATTGATTGATCATGGTAGCAGCGGAGGGGCACTAATCAACGAATACGGAGAAGCTGTGGGCATCACTTCGGGAACTTTCGCTGAAGGCTCACAAGCCAACTTGAACTATGCTTGGAGTATAGAGGTGGTTAAGCCCTACCTGAAATAAGGGACTTCATTGCCACGCACATAAGAACTTTGAACGGCAGTTATAGCCAAATAAAATGGGATTTAGAAAGAATAGGTGAAATACAATCCTCAATCATTTGTAAAATTTGAATCGATTTGTAGAATTTCCATGCATTGCGTGTCACATCTTGTAGAAGCCTAAACGATGAAACCGTGGGTAATCAGCCAGCGCGCTTTGAGCGGAAATCCTACAAATCGATACAAATATTACAAAAATAAAATCACACTCATCATTCTTTAAAGAATAAACAACAACTCCAAACTCATTACCGCTTTACTATATCATTAATGCCTGGCTCTGAACTTCATCCCCCCATACTTATAGCTCATAGCTCAAACTGCCCTTCCATCGAAGGATACTTGTCACGCACAAAAAGGACGGAGAGCAACACAAAATGGCATGGAGACTTTGCATGGTATTTAGCCAACAACAAAATATGCCCATACCTTATTTCTTAAGAATCACCGTAAAAACAATTGTTTTTCTGAAAATATAGCTACCTTTGGCATCAAAAGACAATCTAACGATGGAAATAATTCACAAAGAAAACTACCAGACAAGCGCGTGGACTGGTGGCGTTACGCGCCAAGTGTGCATCTTGCCACAAGAGGGAAGCAGGCTGGAAGACCGAAATTTCGACGTGCGTGTGTCGTCGGCTGTTATCAACACGCCCGAAAGCACGTTTTCAAACTTCGCGGGATTTACGCGACACATCCTTTGTTTGCAGGGAAACATCACGCTTTGCGTGGATGGACAAACGGTAAACCTATCTAACAACAGCCTTTTCACGTTTGATGGTGCGGCGAATGTCACCTCCCACAACTCGCCAGGAGCGGTGGACTTGAACGTTATTCATAAAAAAGGTATACGCGTACACGCACACGTGACCCAAGGCGAAAACCATTTTTCAGCCGTGGGACGCATGCTGGTGTTTGCCATTGGTGCAGAAACAAGGGTGAATAGCGTGGAGCTGGGCCAGCACGATGCCGCTTGGGTGCATGGAGATGTGCACATAAACGGACATGTTCTGTGCGTGGAAATCTAGGCCAACGCCCCTTGTACACCTTAACTTTGCACAACACACAAAAAATAAGAAACACATACAGACACTGATGAAACTAGGCTACATCTACAACAATAGAGAAGAACAGGCAAAGGTTATGCAGGTATTGAAGCTAGCCTCCGAGTCGGTTGCCTTAGACGAACTTGGCATTGGCCGCATTCGCGATGCGTTTGCCGACAGCATGTTCCCTGGTACTTCAACACTTCAAAAACACTTAAAGTATTTTTCGCTCATGCCGCAGCTATATCGCAAGGCTTGCGAGAAACGCTATAACCGCCCATCGGAAGTTAGGGCGGAAGTGGTTAAGCTGGAACGCATCATGACCAAGAATCTTTATGATGGAAGCGAAGACAAACGCGGCATCACAGGCAGTGACGTGATTGGAAGGGATGACACAAGCTATGTGAAGTACGACCCAGCCTATATCTACAACACGGGGCTTAAGGCCTTTGGCATATTGCGTGGCGAACAATTGTACGGACTTATCTTTTCAGCATCGAAATCATTGCACGAAACACCGAAACCAAAACGACATGACGACGAGAACATGAACGACGACGCAGCCGATAAGGCGGGGTTGTTTCAGTTTTGCAGCTTCCCCAATGTTGAATACGACTTCACCCAACAGTGCTCGCTAGACCTCACACCGGCCGACACAGAATTTATTACCGAGCACATTCTCAACGCCGAAGCATGCAAGGGAACGCTGTTTCGCCACATCGTGGAAAGCTCCGACTTTCCTCTTGCCGACCGCTTTGAGGACATTCCCACCCATCTCTTGCCTCCCCATTTGGGCAAACTGCAAGCCAATGCACAGCGTTTTGCCGACTTTGTCTTCATGTTGCACGTCAGGTACAACTACATTCTTTCGCAATACACCGACGAAGAGATGCGCAATGTGTTTGACGAAACAATGGCCCAATACCTAGAAAGCGGAACAGACATCGAGAAAGTGTTGCGCGCCGTAAACATCAGAGAGAACAGCGGAAAGGTGTTTTGCAAAGCTTGTGCCGAACGCATTGCCGCAAACGACATTGAAAAGGGAGGCGGACTCGACCAAACCATCATCGAAAGGGAACGAAGAGTGAAAGGAAGTCGAAGAAAAATAGGGAACTATGCCTATGACAAGAAGCGGCCCGTGCATTATTACAAACTCACCTACAGGTGGGAAACGGTGAAGGTTTTTGCCGAAGAATTAAGAAAGGGGGCAGCAAATGGCTAACGAGCTGTGGCGTGACATCGTATATACAGACGTGCTGCAAAGTGAGGGTTTTGTGGTTGATTATGCCGTGTGCACAACATATAGCATGGACATGCCTACCCTTTTGTCCGTGCCTTTCATGTTGGGGACGATGTGCGACCTAACAGAAGCAACCATGCAATCGCCACATCTGATACTCGAAGCCGTAAACCGGGCGGCAAACAAATTCGCCGTGTTCTGCAATGCGGGTTGCATTGCCGTGCCAGAAACCCAATCAAAACTTTATGCGCTGATGGAACGAAGTGTTGTTCAGGTGGCACTACCCAGAAAAGGGGCAGGCTTCGTTAACTTCCACCCAAAGGTTTGGGTGGTAAAGGAGACAAACCCCGACACGGAAGAGGCACAGATAAAGCTGGTGGTGATGTCGCGCAACCTAACTTGTTCTACCGATTTGGACGTGGTGTGCGAGCTTGTCGGCAAGATTGGCGCAGAACTTGCCAGCCAAAAGGCGCAACGCAAACATGCGCCGCTTGTTGATTTTCTTCGCTTTCTGTCAAATCAAACCGGCGAACACACCATCCAAAAGCACATCAGCAACCTTTGCGAAGACATCAATCGCATCAAGAATTTCGACTTAGACGGCTCACCCTTTGATGATTACAACCTCTTCCCGATGGGAATACCGACATACAATGGTTACGATAGATGTCTGCAACAGAACATTCTGAACCACGCAGCAGAGATGCTTGTCATTTCTCCCTTTGTAGATATGAACGTACTTTATGACATGACAAGCTGCAGTCCACAAGCCAAGAAAACGCTAATTACAAGGCACGCTTCGGTTAAGCAGGGCATGTTAGAGCTGTTCAATCATGGCGTTTACGCGCCCAAAGAGGTGCTTACAGACAAAGCTGAAAAAGACACAGCCGTTGATTTGCACGAGAAAGTGTACTTTGTGCGCCGCATCGAGGGCAAACAAAGCCGCAATCACTTGTTCCTTGGCTCTACCAACGCCACGAGGAATGGGTTCGAACGCAACGTGGAGTTCTTGCTGCACCTACAGTTTGCCCCACATAAGACATCGTATGAGGGTTTTCGGAGCGAAATCATCAATGATGATAAAGATTGTATGTTTGAACAGGTGACTGCCATAACCGATGCCGACGACACCAAAGACGACCAAAACAGCGAAAGGAACATGCGAAATGCCATTGATTGTATCAAGCAAGCACAGATAAACTGCGCCGGCAACGCTTATTCGATAACCATCAGATGCAAAGATGTGCAAGGCATTACGGCCTACCTATGCCCCTTGGGGTGTGACGCAAAAGAGCAAACCTTGGCCAATGACATGGCATTCGAGGGCTTAAAGCTGGAACAACTCACAGAGTTTTACGTGCTAAGGGTGAAAGACTTGCGCCGTGTAATAAAGATAACCACAAAGGGCATGCCCACAGACGAAAGGGATAAGGCCATCTTTCGGTCGCTCATCAACACGAAAGCTAAATTTATCAACTACCTGGCCTTTATGCTTACCAACGATGTGGAGCAATACATACTGGAAAGCCAACAATTGGAACGTGAATTGCTAAGCGGCAATGCAAAGGAGAAAGAACAGATAATCAGCACTTCGCTATACGAAGACATGGTTAGAATGGCATATACCAACCCTGAACGCATCGTCGCTATCGGGAAAATAAAAGACATGGCAGACGATAGCGTTGTACCAAAACAGTTTTCTGATATGTACGATACCTTTACTGACGCACTAAAACAAATTAAACGCTTATGACACAACAGGTAAAAGACTTTCAGAACGCCACGGCAAAACGCATTCTGCACATCTTTAAAGACTTAAAACAACGCCGTGTTTTGCTTGCCGACGAGGTGGGACTGGGCAAAACCTTTGTGGCAAAGCAGGTGATTAACCTGGTGCGCGAACGGCATAAGGAGGAAAAAGACGACTTCTTCAAGGTGGTTTACATCTGTTCCAATGCCAACATCGCCAAACAAAACATCGAAAAGTTGGGCGTTAGCAACCAAATGAAAATAAGCGAGAGCAGACTCTCCATGCAACACCTTTTCATTAAACTTGCAGAACAACAGATTGTCAAGCAACAAGCGTGTGGAGAGATGCCCGAATCTATCTTCCCACTCACGCCTTCCACCTCGTTCCGCTTTTATAGTGCCAGAGGTACGGCCAACGAGCGGGCGTTGATGTGCAACATTTTATGCGGCTTGCCACAGATTGAGCCACTTCAAGAGCAAGTTTCCAACTTCTTAAGCTGCGAAGTGAAAAACTGGCATGAGCTTCGCGACCGCTACAACAGAACAATAAAAGAATGTGGAGAGGCATATCTTAAGGACATGCACCAGAAGTTGCAAGCGAATTTGACCGACGACTTGATTAGCCAAATGGTGCTCTACGCCCAAAATGGTGCTGAAGAAAGGCAAAAAACAGCCTTAATCAACGCCTTGCGACGCTTGTTTGCCGAAATAAGCATTGACGACTTGGTTATCATGGACGAGTTTCAGCGTTTCAGTTCGCTGCTCGTGAAAGGCGACGACGAACAATCGATGCTGGCCAACAAGTTTTTCGACAACGAACGCACCAACACCAAGGTGCTGCTTCTTTCGGCCACGCCCTATAAACCTTATTCCACGCTCGAAGATCTGAACACAGACGGCATAGACGAACATTATAAAGACTTCATAGACGTGATGCAATTTCTATTTGCCAGCGAAGACAAGATGAACCAATTCAAACAGACGTGGCAAAGGTATTCGGCCGCACTGAAACGAACAGAGGTGATAGACCTAACGCCGCTTCTTGCTGCCAAGCAATGTGCCGAAGAAGAACTGTATGGCGTGATGTGCCGCACAGAAAGGTTTAACAGCGGCATCATCAACGACGATAACGTTTGCGATGTAAGCGTACAGCCCCAAGACATACTGGCTTACGCCCAATGCAAGCAGCTTGTAGAGCAGCTTGCTAACGCCAATGGAAACAAAAAAATGGCCAGTGTGCCAATGGAATATGTGAAATCTTCGCCTTATCTGCTCTCTTTCATGGATAGGTACGATCTGAAGAAACACATCGTGGACGGCTTACGCCAGCAGGATGAGAAACTTGTTTACAAAAAAAAGGCACTGCTTTTGAATAAAAAAGCCATTCTAAACCACAAACATGTTGATGCAGGCAACGGGAAATTGAAGTTTCTTCACGACCTGGTGTTTGGCCAACGCCACGAAAACAACACGCAACTGCTGCTCTGGATACCTGCTTCAAACCCTTACTACAAGGCCGGAGGAATTTTCGAAAGCAGCCATGCACAAAGCTTTTCCAAGGTTATTCTGTTCTCGGCATGGGAAATGGTGCCCAGAATGATTTCGGTGATGATGTCGTATTATGCGGAACGCTACACCTTTGGCGAACTGAAAAACCGAAAGACGGCAGACTTACGCGACGCCTCGGCGAAGAAAAGCCGTTATGGCGAAAGCCGGTTGAGGGCTGATGGCATCTTGGAATATCCTTGCCATACGTTGGCAGAGATGTTTAAACCTGCCGAATTTTATGGGGAAAGGCTTGAAACGATTAGAAAAGCCATTAGACAAAAGCTAAGTGAAAGACTGGAACAATGCGACTTCATCAGGCAGTTGCCCAGAAAGGCGCGAGGTAATGCAAAGATGATAATCAACATCATGAAACTCTTGGATGGCAAGGAGCTGGAAGAAACCGAAGACTTGTATGTGCCATCAAACGCCTTGGACGTGATGACCAATGTGGCCATTGCATCGCCTGCTGTTTGTGCATTCAGGCTGTCGGGCAATGAAGATGATGCGAAACTGGCTGCAAAAGCCCTCGTGTCGGTTTTCAACAAGCCTGAAAGTGCCGCAATCATCGACCTGATTTATAACAAGAAGAACAAAGACGACTACTATGAGTCGGTGCTGGACTATTGCGCGCAAGGTAACCTGCAAGCCGTGCTAGACGAGTATGCCCACATGTTGGAAACCCAAACGCTGGGTACACCAATCAACAAGGCCATTATAGACACCAGCAGTCTGAAAATTGACACGACACACACGCTAGGCAAAGAAGGAAAAAGGCTGCCCATGCGCTGCCATTTTGCCATACCCTTTGTTGACAAGACTGTAACCGACAAGTCTATTGCTCGCACCGAGAATATTCTCGATGCTTTCAACTCGCCCTTCCGCCCTTTCATTCTCTCCACAACTTCTATTGGGCAAGAGGGGTTAGACTTCCATTGGTATGCGCGAAAGGTTGTGCACTGGAACTTACCGTCCAATCCTGTTGACCTCGAACAACGCGAAGGACGCGTAAATCGGTTTAAATGTTTGGCCATTCGAAAGAACGTGGCTAAGCTCTTTGGCGGAGACAAATACCACTCGTGGGACGAACTTTTCAATCTGGCCTACGCTGAACTCAAGGGTAATCATTCGGAAATGGTGCCATTCTGGTGTTTGCCCATTGAAGAGCTGACCGAAGAACAAAAGGCACTTATGGTGTACATCGAGCGCATTGTGCCGATGTTTCCACTCAGTAGAGACAAGTATAGGTATGCCCAACTCATCAACGTGCTTGGCTTATACCGCATGACACTGGGACAACCACGACAAGAAGAGCTGTTGAGCCTTCTAAAAGGCATGCACCTTTCGGATGAAAAGCTGAAAGAACTCACAATCGACTTGTGTCCGTATAATAAGAAAGATGCGGGATGAAAGATTGTTCTGACGATAAATGAAAGGGGGAAAGACAAAAGGAATATACTCACGGGATATAAAAAAGCTGGCACTATGTGCCTGCACATTACCAGAAAGAGCTCTTGAGGAAGATACAAGCCAGTGCAGAAGGCGAAGCGGTAGACGGCGTAATGATTGTTCCTAAATCCGTACCAGCGTAAACATATCTTCTTAGCAGCAGAAAGAGCAAAAGAAAGCAGCCACTTCGTGCTTGCATAAAATGAAAAAGGGACGGACAACATGAATTGTCCATCCCTTTTTTATCGTATTGTCTGGCAAAAACCACTGCGTTATGTGGTTTTGTTCATTGCCTTAGTCACTTTCTCGAAATAGCGTTGCGTCCCCTTATTGCTGTATTTCAATCCACCGTTCCATGCACGTATGGCACGCTCAACGTTGTTTTGTGGATTATGACGCTTCTGAATAAGAAGGAATATCTCCTTCGACTTCTCAACGCTAAACCTGTCTTTAAGTGTATAGGCCTTCTTGATATTCAATTGCTTGAGATATTGGTTGACCTCTTTTACGCATACTGGAGTTATCTGCATGGCTCCTACAGACTTTCCGCTTTTAGCGAACCTGTTTCCGCCACTCTCCACCTGAATAATCGCTTCCATAACTGGCTCCCAATTGAAATTGTTGTTCGCCGCGTTATCCTCTTTCTTAGTTGCATGGGCTAGGCCCGGCAGTAAACTTAAAATTGTAAAACATAAAAATACAATTCTCTTCGATCTCTCCATAATTTTTTATTTATGGAACCTGGACATGTACCTCTTTTCGTTAATGCACATTATTTGCCCGCGACTATTACTTTATGAGAAATAAGTTCAGTGAATAATCTCAGTTCCGTTAGATACCTTAGCGAATAAGCTCTTCCGAAACAAGGGGAAGGGTCTATCCTTATTCTTATCGCGTGCAAAGGTACTAATAATATGCGACATGGCCAAACTTTATAACAATAAAATGCCTAAACCTGAAAGACAAGATGTTGAACAACAGAGCTTTAAGCTTTTACAACGGATAAAGGAACATTGAAACGTGGCAAGAAAAGTAACCGCTGGCATGAAAGACATTCACACAAAAAACGAGCATGCTAGCAAGATAAAAGAACTTTAGTAAAAGAAAGAGTGGAAAAGGAAAATGCCTATAATAAGAATAGCGGGTAAGTAGATAATGGTATCTTGCAAAAAGGCAAACATACCATGTAAAGAAGGGTGGCTGTAGAGCTAACAACATTAATCGTTTACTGCAATCAAAGAAGTAGTCATGGCTATTTTGTCCCCTCAAATAAAGAATGACTTGTTGATTTATGTGTGCCTAAACTCAGTAAAGTCGTGCCTTGCATGAACGAAGTGATTGGGTAAAAGCACGAGTATAGGATTGGAAAGGATGTAAAATTGGTCTGCAGAAAATCCGTCTTGTGATGGTCTTCTCTTCTACTTTTGAGTTAGAAATGGTGCATCGCGCAAGTTACTTGTTGATTGTAATGTTAGTACATGCTGCATGTAACGTTGGTACATGTTGCATGTAACGCTGGTACACACTGCACGTGATGTCGGAAGACGCT
>CAJPTO010000014.1 GCA_905373605.1 uncultured Prevotella sp. | reverse complement strand
TCCATAACCCACAAGACTTTTTAAGAAAAATATCGACACGAAACGAAACTTTTTGGGTTTATTTACAAAATCGCGGCTCTATGGAGAAACACACCTTATATATATAAGCAAGATTATTTGTGGTTCAACCCCAAAACAGAAAACAACACTCGCCTGGAAATTCAAGAAAACGGGTGACACAGGATCATGTATACAAGACAACCATGCACGATCTCCCGAACACAAAGCAAACGAGCTCCGAATACGGAAAAGGGGTATAAGGAAATAATCCTTACACCCCTTGTGCTTAGTTGCGGAGACACGACTCGAACATGTGACCTCCAGGTTATGAGCCTGGCGAGCTACCAACTGCTCCACTCCGCGATATTTATTTGTTGTTTTTGCACCCCATTTCTGAATTGCGAGTGCAAAGTTACGCATTTTTTCTGTGCCACGCAAGTTTTCTGCCAACTTTTTAAATGAAATCTGCAAATTTGTTAACGGCAAACAGACATCCGCCGTTCTCATTCACACCATAGTGAGAAAAGAAATCGCGGCCGAAACAACATCGACATCTCTCTAACATGCTCTTTCACAGCATCTCAGGCAATTTGGCAATCAATGTTCGCCATCTCGAGCGCGTCGTTCCTCATCAAGCGTTTGGAAATCCTTTTTACGAAGCACGAAACTATTGCTGAGATACTTCTCCCTCACGATTTTGTTTTCGGCCAATTCTTCGGGTGCGCCTTGGAATAGTATTCTCCCCTCGAACAGCAAGTAGGCCCTATCGGTGATGGTAAGCGTTTCTTGCACGTTATGGTCGGTGATAAGTATGCCGATGTTTCGGTACTTCAGCTGCCAAACGATGTGCTGGATGTCTTCAACGGCGATGGGATCCACACCCGCAAAAGGTTCATCTAGCATGATAAACTTGGGATCGATGGCCAAGCAGCGCGCAATTTCGGTGCGACGTCGTTCACCGCCCGAAAGTTGGTCGCCCTTATTCTTCCTCACTTTACCCAAACGAAACTCGCGAATAAGGCTTTCTAGCTTGTCAAGTTGGTATTGCCGCGGTCTGCCTGTAAGTTCCAGCACGGCCATAATGTTGTCTTCCACGCTCAACTTCCTAAACACACTGGCCTCTTGTGGCAGGTATCCAATGCCTGCGCGCGCGCGTTTATAAACAGGAAAGTCGGTAATCTCGGTATTGTCGATAAAGATGTGTCCGTCGTTGGGTAGCACAAGCCCCGTAGTCATGTAAAACGAGGTAGTTTTCCCTGCGCCGTTCGGCCCCAACAATCCCACAATTTCCCCTTGTCTCACGTTGATAGACACGTCGTTCACCACCGTTCGTTTGCCATATCGCTTCACAAGCCCCTCGGCTCGCAGCTCCATGTGGGTTTCTTCGTGACTTTGGTTGTTGAATTGAAAATCGTTTGTAGACATACTTTCCTTATCTTCTGTGATTAAACCTAAGTGCAAAGGTAGGAATAAAAGTGGTAACAAGAAATAAAAAGGGCGTGCAACATGGCAGTTTCTATCATAATTTGCGTACTTTTGCATAAGTTAGGCTGCACTCGGCAATGTGAAAACAAGTTTCCGTTGCAAGCATCGCGCCAAACAACATGAAGGAATTAGACGTTTCCACCGAAAAAGGACAAGAGCGGTGGCACAAACACATTAAACATATACATAGGATAAGAACATGTTGATATTCAACTATCTCCAAACACTTGGGCAATACCTTATATTGATGGGGCGTTCGTTTTCGCGTCCCGAACGCATGCGGATGTTTTTCAAGCGTTATGTCAAAGAGATGTCGCAACTGGGCGTTGACTCAGTGGGCATCGTTTTGCTCATCTCATTCTTTATCGGTGCGGTTATCTGCATTCAGATGAAGTTGAACATTCAAAGTCCGTGGATGCCACGTTGGGTGTCGGGCTATACCACGCGCGAGATCATGCTTCTCGAGTTTTCTTCAAGCATCATGTGCCTTATCCTGGCCGGCAAAGTGGGTTCCAACATCGCCTCCGAGCTTGGTACAATGCGCGTCACCCAACAAATAGACGCGCTCGACATCATGGGTGTCAACTCTGCTTCCTACTTGATATTGCCTAAGATATTGGGATTGGTTACGATTATGCCGTTTCTGGTGATTTTCAGCTCGGCAATGGGCATCCTTGGTGCTTACGCCACGGCCTACATCGGGCACATCCTCACGCCCGACGACCTAACCCTCGGCCTACAACATTCATTCAATCCGTGGTTCATGTGGATGAGCATCATCAAGAGCCTTTTCTTTGCTTACATCATCTCCAGTGTGTCGTCTTACTTCGGTTACACCGTCGAGGGCGGCTCGGTAGAAGTGGGCAAGGCCAGTACGGATGCCGTGGTGAGCAGTTCGGTGTTGATTTTGTTTTCCGATGTGTTCCTCACACAAGTGCTAAGCTAACCTCGCCCAAACAAAAAGTAGTGCAACCAACAATGAAAGGCCATTCCCTTAGGCGCGCCAACTGGCCCCGACCCTCCCGCACAATGCAGGCAAACAACCAGAACGCCACTGTCAAACAGAATAAGGGATAACCTAAAAAGAACAAGAGCTAATGATTGAAGTAAAGAAACTGACAAAATCTTTTGAGGACAAAACCGTGCTCAAAGGCATAGACTGCGTGTTCGAAACAGGAAAAACCAACCTCATCATCGGACAAAGCGGCTCGGGAAAAACGGTGTTGATGAAGAACATCGTGGGGCTGCTCGAACCCACTTCGGGCGAAATTCTCTACGATGGGCGCAACTTTGTTACCATGTCCAAACGCGAAAAGGTGCACATGCGTCGCGAGATGGGCATGATTTTTCAAAGTGCAGCCCTGTTCGACTCGCTCTCGGTGCTGGAGAATGTGATGTTCCCACTAGACATGTTCTCGGCAATGAACCTGCGCGAACGAACGAAACGCGCCCAAGAATGCCTAGAGCGCGTGAACCTTATCGATGCCCAAGACAAGTTTCCTGGTGAGATATCGGGCGGGATGCAAAAGCGTGTGGCCATCGCAAGAGCCATTGTGCTGAACCCTAAATATTTGTTTTGCGATGAGCCAAATTCGGGATTGGACCCCAAGACATCGCTTGTGATAGACGAGTTGCTGTCGAGCATCACCAAAGAGTTTGGCATGACCACCATCATCAACACCCACGACATGAACTCGGTGATGGGTATTGGCGAGAACATCTGCTTCATTTACAAAGGGAAAAAGGAATGGCAGGGTACGAAAGACGATGTGATGAGCAGCAAAAACCAAAAGCTAAACGACCTTGTCTTCGCTTCCGACTTGTTCAGGAAGGTGAAAGAGGTGGAAGAGCGCGAAGAAGCCAGCATGGCTGCCAACAAATTGCAGCCCTAAACGGCACGCGAAAGTCTAGCGCATATACCACACACCGCGGTGTTGCACCATTGGCACCACCACTTCTTCGCTGGTGCTGTCGCCAAAGGCGAAGAGCAGGAAAACGTTGGCCGAGTGTTTGGCCGTGTCGGCAACGCCGTTTACCACCCGCACATCGAGAATGCCGCGCCGTTCTTCCTTTTGTTGCCCCACAAACATCTTGGCGTTGTCTATCAGTTGCCGGCGATAGCTGGCCGGAATGCTGTCCGGGCGGTAAAACCCGTCCACCCAATGCTCGTACTTACCAGCCAGCAGTTGCTCGTAATACACCTTAGCGGCCTGTGCAGCCACTTCGCCCGCATCGGGTTCTGATGCACAAGCCACTGCAAGCGATGCTAAAAAAGAGTAAAATAGTTTCTTCATCTGTTCGTTATCCAGTCAATTCGTAACGCAAAGATACGAATTTAATATTTAGTACTATCCTCTTTCAACGCTATTTTCCATAAGCTAACAATGTTTTATAGTCTAAAGAGAACACATTTGAAGAAGAAAGCAGGAAAAACACCCGAAAAAAATTAGCCCATGCAGCTTCGTCCCTCAACGAGTTTGCGCCTTATTTCCCACACCCCTGCTGCTGGTGTCATGGCTACCCAAACACTGTTACTAACGTGTTGAGCATGTCTTGTCATAGAGATAATCGGATTTCATCTCAGCCACTGTGCCACAATACGTACTGGCAGCATCCAGTGCACAGAAGTGCAAGCACAATAAAGGCAGCAACTCTCCCCCCTCCGTCTATGTGTCCAGCAGCTTGTTGCAGCTATTGCAGCAGCAGACAGACATTGATAACCACAGCAGAGAGCAGGCCATAGGCCATCAGCCACGTGCCTGTGCCATATTTACAACGCCTGCCTTCCATCACCATTTCCTTGTATCCGCGGAAAGACAGCCACCAAAGCAATGGCACCGAGAGCCACCCATACCACACAAGCAGGTGGGAGTAGCGGCCGAACACCCGCGGATATGTACCCACAAAGAGCATCAAAACCACCAAAACCAGAATGAAAGCATAGAAAAGAAGCCAGAGGGTTGTTTTCAATGCGGCGTTTTTGCTGAAGAGCACACCGCCCAAAGCATAAATGGATGTGAACAAAAAATAGAACATCCACGGATGATATATCCTGAATGGGGCTTCTGGGTAATTGCCCAGAAGGGATATTGGCACAAAATTTATGTCAGGATAAAGTTGGCCGAAAAGTACAATGCGCAACAAATCGGCCAGACATACGCATGCAATGAAGCTGAGAAGGAAAAGGGGGAAAACGATTGCCCAACGCGCCAACCAACTTTCCAAGGGTGTAACCTGGATTTCAGGTTTACCTGTCTGCTCTCCTTTCCGCGTGCTACAAAACATGTTCGATGCAAAAAGGCAGCCCACAACGAGCATTATCCTTGAAAAAACGTAGAAGAGATAGGCGGAAGCTTCGTCTATGCCCCACAACTCTTCATTATAGAAAAGGTAGCCAAACAAAACTTCTATCACCAAAAGGCATACAAAGAGTACGTCAAGCCTCAACTTGTTGGCTCGCAAACGTTCTGCAAGCAACTTAATGAGGTAGGCCCAAAAGCGTGATAAGCTGAAGTGGTCGGTTTTTTCGTTCATTGTGGAGGGTTTTGCTAATGGGTTTAAGAGTTTACAAGTTTACATGTTTACAAGTTAACAAGTTTACGAGTTTACGAGTTTTAGTCAAGAAGAAATGGTTTTAGAAATTACATGCTAACCTACGTTTGTGGGTTAATTCTCACACAGAGGAGCAGAGTACGCAGAGCTCTTTCTCTAAACGAGTGTGCGGAGAAGAAGCTACGCTTAGAGAACGCGGAGAAAAAACACCTTGGTTTGTTAGAGCTGGCAAGTTAACAAGGCGTTTGGCTTAACGAAAACTTTCATCTCTTAGTTGACAAGTTAACGAGTTGACAAGTTAACAAGGCTTATGGATTGAGGAAAACTTTCATTTCTTTGTTTCCAAAGGGAAGATGTACTCTTTCCCTCCGCGTTCTCTAAGCGTTACGTCTTATACTTTAAGCTGTGATGGGGCTAATCTCCGTGCCTCTGCGCCTCTGCGTGAGTCTAATGAAGCATCAAGATGTGTAAGTGTATTCCAAAACCAATTCCTTTTGACTATAACAAGTTTACGAGTTAACAAGGCGTTACTCGTAACAACTCGTGGACCCACGGCCTTAAAACCTCAAAACAAATTCGGGCTTTGCCGCCGTTCACATCATCGTTCATCAGCAGTTAACTTATAAGTTCAAAACCTAAATCAACAGGTTGCATCCATCTGGCATGGTTATCCCAGACGGATGCAGGCACTTTAAGCCCTACTCTATCACCATTTTGTCTTTTATTGCATTTAGTTGAATACCTATCTGTCCCTTCTTGTCGGGCAACAGTTCAATGCGTTTGCATAAATATTTAGACAAACCATAAATCTTTCCATTGCCGTTTACCACCATGTGATTAATAATCCCCGAATCGTTATCTTCAAAATGTAAATCTCCTTCCGAGAGTTCACCTTCTTGCCCCATAAGGTAAGCCTCCAGGCTGTTTACCTTTGCGCCCTTCAACTCAAGTGAATTTACGCCCCTTAGCGACAACTTGTGTATCTGCGAGCTCGGGTTTAGCTCCACGCCGCCTGGTCCATCAACGGCTAGACTGGTGGTTTTTCCCGCGCCGACATACACTGACATGTATTTTTCATTACTTACAACAAGCGTTCCAGGCAGCGTGTTCACCACTAAACGCACTGCATTCCTGTCAGAAAAGTGCTTGTCAATGGCTTTACGCACCTTTCCGTCCGCCCCTTTTATTTGGTAAGTTATCTGTCCTGCATCGGTTGCTTGCCCGATACTTGTCGTTCCATCGGGGCCATACACAAGGTTTAGGTTGTATTCATCTTGCTTGTATAGGTCGTGTTTGAACGTATAATAAAGGGTATCTCCACGTTGGTGTACCTGAAGTATTTGCTCCGGGTAGATAACGGTGCATTTGGAAGCATCGTCAACATAGTTCACTTGTATGGAGAACGAAAGCTCGCCAACGTCGGTTAACACCTCTTCATTACCTTCAGTGAACACAATTACTTTCACCGGGGTGATGCGTTGCTCGGTTGTTCGGTCCATATATATGGGGTTTTCGCCGATGTCTTCCGCCTGTTCGACATGTTCTATTGAGTCTGGCAGCATGAAACTGAAACCTATTACCAACAAGGAAAAGACGGTATAACCCATAACCAGGCCACCTGAACCCGAGAACGAAAAGTCGTCTACCACATCCATTTCCTTGAAACTGTAATAAGACAGCCACCAAAGGAAAGGCACAGAAAGCCACCCATAGCCCTCAAGCACCAAATCGGACATTCTGCCGAACGTCGTATCGCCTATAACGGTCAAGCCAAAAACAATAAAAGCGATAATCCAAAAGAGGATGAACAGCGTCACCGATGTTTTAAGTATGGAGCGTTTTGGCGAGAGAACGCTGCCCAAAGCATAGGCTGCCGTTAACCAAAAATAGCAAAGCCAAGCCTTTCCAAGCACTATTCCTTCGAATGAACCTTGCGGCAAGACGGATATAAACCTGATATTGGCATTTGGAAACTGCGCTGAAAAGGTAACCACACGAAGCGCATCGGCAGCATACATGCACGCCAAGAAGCACACCAGAAACAGCGGTATGCAGATTGTCCAGCGTGCAAGCCAGTTCTCAAACGGCGTAACAGGAAAGGTTAATGCCCCTATTCGCTCTGCCTTTCTGCGCGCGCCAGAGAGCATTTCCGAGGCGAAGAAACAGCCCGAAAGCAAAAACATGGCGGCGAAAACGGGAGTAACCATTCCCGCAACAGAATCATAGTCCCATGAATAGGAGTCGTATGTAGCTGAAGCCATCCACATCTCTATTATCACCATGCAGCCAAACAAGATACCCATGCGCAGGGCATTGGTGCGCCATCGCTCAACTATCAGCTTCGTAAAGTAAGCGCCGAAGCGTGCCGCACTGAAATTATCCGTTGTATTGTTCATGTCTACCTTTCCGTTTTTTGGTTAATGCGTTCGTTGAAAAAGCTCTCGAGGTCCACTTGCCCGTTGGGAAAGATGGTCTTGATGTCGGCATTGGCCAATATCTTGCTATTGTCGAACATCACGATGTGGTCCAAAACCTGCTCGATGTCTTTCACCTGATGGGTGGAAACCACGAAAATGCTATCGGGAGTGCGCCCCTCTGTGAGGAATTTCCTGAATTGTGCCTTGCCAGGAATGTCCAGTCCGTTGGTGGGTTCGTCCATCAATAGCACGCGCGTATGCGTTGCCATGGCGAAACTCATGAACACCTTCTTGCCTTGTCCCAATGAAAGGCTGCCCAAATGTGTGTTTTCGGACATGCCAAACACGTTGAGATAGCGGCGCAAGTCATCGTGGGAGAAACGCGGATAAAACACGCTGTTCACCTTAATATATTCGGACAACGACACGCGGGGCAACTCATATTCATCGGGAACGATGAAAATGTCGGCAGTGGTGCTGGGCCTTCGCTTGCGAACATCAATCTCGTTGAACGTCACTTGCCCCCCATCGGCCTTCAACAACCCCGACATGAGGTAGAGCAATGTTGTTTTTCCTGCTCCGTTGGGACCCAACAATCCGTAGATATGGCCAGGTGAAAAAGTGGCGGAGAAGTCTTGGAAGATTACTTTTCCCGACTTTTTATAAGCGAACGTCAAGTTTTCTATTTCGAGCATGGTGGTTGTTTATGGGTTTAAACTTATGATTGTCACATCTGTTGCGCCTTATGCCGCCAGCGTGGTTGCCGGCGCAACAAAAAGTGATGCCGTCTGTGCCTTTCACCACAGACAGCGTGTTAACAGGGCAAAATTCGCAAAAAAAAGCCAACCACCCAAATATTCCGCCAGTTTTTTTACAATGCGCAGAGAAAAAGAGCATCTTCTTTCTACATCAAACCACAACTCTAGCCTCTTCATAGGCCGCCCTCCTCAAGTTGAGTTATACCTTCTTTCTACATCAAACCACACCCCCTGTGCTATCACCCTGTTTGTCCAGTCCGTTGAGTTATATCTTCTTTCTACATCAAACCACAACTGATAGCCCCGGACACTGACAAAATCTCGCGTTGAGTTATATCTTCTTTCTACATCAAACCACAACTACTTCCATATCCTTGATTTTAATGAGTTTGTTGAGTTATATCTTCTTTCTACATCAAACCACAACAGGAAGAACAGCATGAACTCGGTAAGCTTGTTGAGTTATATCTTCTTTCTACATCAAACCACAACCTTGTCGCTCCACGAGCCGTCGGCGTAGACGTTGAGTTATATCTTCTTTCTACATCAAACCACAACAGTAGCCCGATGATGCCATTTGCGCGTAGTGTTGAGTTATATCTTCTTTCTACATCAAACCACAACGATAACAAGCATGTTCCGCTTTGGCAAGTTGTTGAGTTATATCTTCTTTCTACATCAAACCACAACAATATTGCGCGGATAGTTTGTTATAACTAGTTGAGTTATATCTTCTTTCTACATCAAACCACAACATCCAAATCGTATGTGCGTTGAATAAGCAGGTTGAGTTATATCTTCTTTCTACATCAAACCACAACAGATTGAACGATGTGTATGTTAGGGGTTAAGGTTGAGTTATATCTTCTTTCTACATCAAACCACAACTTAAGCGGCCGTTCTCATGGTAGGCCTTGCGTTGAGTTATATCTTCTTTCTACATCAAACCACAACATTCCAGAAGTAGAGCATCGCCAATACGAAGTTGAGTTATATCTTCTTTCTACATCAAACCACAACCTGACGTCAGCGATTGGGTTAATCTACAATGTTGAGTTATATCTTCTTTCTACATCAAACCACAACCATAAGGGTCTACGATATTTAATTGTGGCGTTGAGTTATATCTTCTTTCTACATCAAACCACAACTAATTGTATAGTCCGCTTTTTTGCTTGCGTGTTGAGTTATATCTTCTTTCTACATCAAACCACAACTTGAAAGCGCAATTCATTAAGTGGGTCTTTGTTGAGTTATATCTTCTTTCTACATCAAACCACAACTGCGGATTTCCTGCGAGAACATCGTTATATGTTGAGTTATATCTTCTTTCTACATCAAACCACAACTTTTAATAATGTATGTTATGGACGAGTATAGTTGAGTTATATCTTCCTTCTACATCAAACCACAACGATACTGTTATTCCTATTGTAGAAAATCTAGTTGAGTTATATCTTCTTTCTACATCAAACCACAACATATCCGTAACCAGCGTTGATGCCGATACGTTGAGTTATATCTTCTTTCTACATCAAACCACAACGTGTCACATATTATGATTTGCACTATGACAGTTGAGTTATATCTTCTTTCTACATCAAACCACAACGCTTGAATGGTTCTTGTTTTTTCATTTGTCGTTGAGTTATATCTTCTTTCTACATCAAACCACAACTGGTGAGTTCCACGCCCAAACGCCAAGGGGTTGAGTTATATCTTCTTTCTACATCAAACCACAACTGTGGCGTATGCTCAAAAAGAACTAGATTGTTGAGTTATATCTTCTTTCTACATCAAACCACAACTTTCTTTCGTTCGCTTTTTTCCTCGTAATGTTGAGTTATATCTTCTTTCTACATCAAACCACAACTACAGTAGCTTGATTATTAACTAGATATGTGTTGAGTTATATCTTCTTTCTACATCAAACCACAACTACCATCTATAGTATATATTTTTCTCTAAGTTGAGTTATATCTTCTTTCTACATCAAACCACAACTCGCTTCCATCATTGAAACGTCAATATCTGTTGAGTTATATCTTCTTTCTACATCAAACCACAACTACGATGGCCGCGGCAAAAGGCAGTGACAAGTTGAGTTATATCTTCTTTCTACATCAAACCACAACTACAAAAACAATTTCGCAAGGATTGCCGCAGTTGAGTTATATCTTCTTTCTACATCAAACCACAACACCCCACGCCTTCTCCCTTTCGCCGCTCAGTTGAGTTATATCTTCTTTCTACATCAAACCACAACCTTAAAACGATTGAGGAAGTCAACAACTATGTTGAGTTATATCTTCTTTCTACATCAAACCACAACAAGGATGTCATTTACGAAATGTACAGCCAAGTTGAGTTATATCTTCTTTCTACATCAAACCACAACCAGAATCGACCAAGAAAAATAAGGTAATTGGTTGAGTTATATCTTCTTTCTACATCAAACCACAACCAATATCCCGTCAATGAAAGACGCGTCGCGTTGAGTTATATCTTCTTTCTACATCAAACCACAACCCACATCATTTTGTACAAATGCAATTGTACGTTGAGTTATATCTTCTTTCTACATCAAACCACAACGAAACACTACCTATGAGGAAATAGAAGTAGGTTGAGTTATATCTTCTTTCTACATCAAACCACAACCGTCTACCTTTACCATGTAGACGTAATCGGTTGAGTTATATCTTCTTTCTACATCAAACCACAACGTCAACCGAGGAGCTTATCGAACTTGTGAAGTTGAGTTATATCTTCTTTCTACATCAAACCACAACCCGTAGTTTTTCATCAAAAGAAAAGTCACTGTTGAGTTATATCTTCTTTCTACATCAAACCACAACACGAGGTTCACCATCACCAGAATCACCTTGTTGAGTTATATCTTCTTTCTACATCAAACCACAACCCTCACTTAACAGCTCGTCAAAGCACTCAAGTTGAGTTATATCTTCTTTCTACATCAAACCACAACCCCCGTTGCGGACATTTCTCTCGGTTTCAGTTGAGTTATATCTTCTTTCTACATCAAACCACAACATTATATCGCCATACTTTTTTACTAATTCGTTGAGTTATATCTTCTTTCTACATCAAACCACAACTCTTTATCAAATGGGAAAAATGAAATGGAGGTTGAGTTATATCTTCTTTCTACATCAAACCACAACCGTGCAGAATTTTCGAGAAATACTCCGCGGTTGAGTTATATCTTCTTTCTACATCAAACCACAACGCTGGGTTGTAATCTTGTCGCCACCCAACCGTTGAGTTATATCTTCTTTCTACATCAAACCACAACCTATACGCTCTATCTTGGCAGTAACTCCCGTTGAGTTATATCTTCTTTCTACATCAAACCACAACCTATGCCACTTACATTATTCATTATCAACCAGTTTGTTGCTTTTTAATTGGACAATAAGAAGTTGTTTGATGCGATGTTGTTTGCTGCAAAGTTACTAAAAAAACTCCAATTGTATGGGTTTAGGATGCTGTTTCGCTGCAATTTCTCCCCATACATTAATTATGTCAGAATATTGTTTGTCAGTAACGGCCAAAATGCTAATGCGACCGGTGCTGGGTGCGAGCGACTTAACCCGCTTGACATGCACATTCATGCTCTCGCGCGAGCCACAATAGCGAACATATACACTAAACTGATACATCGTAAAACCATCTCGTTCGAGGTCTTTTCTAAATCGAGCGGCTTCTTTACGCTCTTGTTTTGTGTTTGTAGGCAAGTCGAACATTAGGAAAAGCCACATAATATGATAGCGGTTAAGACGGTCGTAGGTCATTCGAGTATTGGTAATTGCATCTTGCCGGTTTCTTTAGAGAAACATTTTTCTAGAGAAGCTGTTGTCATCGTTAGGCCAATGCTAAGCGGACGAACAACTTTAGAGAACGTGACATCACAAAACAGTACGCTTATTAGTCGTCCTTTCGTATTTTTGTCCAGGTTAAGTGCTTGTTCTTCGGCCAGTTTACACACAATCTCATCAACAAAGGGGCGGAAAGGCTCCATCACATCATCGGCCAAAGGAAAGGCATCAGCCCTGTTATGATGAAACAAACCAAATGCAGGATGCAACCCCGAAGCCATTAATGCACGTGCGGTGGCGGCTCGCAACACAGCATAACCATAGTTGAGCAAGGCGTTTATTCCCGGCAAGTCTCGGTCGCGACGAAAGTCCGTGCCCAAAAGTTCGGTCCAATACAGTTTAGCTGCCACACCTTCTTTATTATCTGCATCGCCACTTTTCACGTTCATATAAAGCGGTTTGAGCAGTTCTCCCCGCTTTCCCCGTTTGTTTAGCAAGCGTGCTTGGTTCTTAATCTTCGCCTCAACAAGCTGTTTCCACAAGTTCTTTTTTAAGGCCTCGCCTGCAGACACCTGCTCACGATAACTTTCTCCTTGTATTGCGTTGGCGTGCAAGCTAAGCGAAAGGGCGTTGGGCATACCCTTTTGGTCGCAGAAAATCAAGGCAACATTGTTGTCAGCCAGAGCATTTATCAGGGGGATGGTTAGTGATACCATAGGGTTATCCACCAACACAACGCCCAGTTCTTCGATGGGAACAGTCCGACAAGCGTCGGGCTGTTCCCTCAAAGTTATCACCAACTGCGCATTTTTCATCGAAAGGGCAGCAGGAGAGGTGAAAACAAGACTTCGTTTAAGCATGGGCAGTCTTCCTTTTTATTTCCCCTAGAATGTTAAACTCAAAATCGATGCCCTCTACAAGTGCCTTAAATTGCGTATGTAGCAGCGTAATGCCTTGGCGCAAAGCTTCGTTCTGCTGATATTTGCCATTCTTAAACTTCACATCTTTGGCTTGTTGCGCGTCTTGATGATGCCTAAGCGACAGCACACCATAGTCGTTGCCTGTTATTGTCATTGAGCTAAAGCCAACAACCTTATACAGTCGCCTCACCAAGTCTTGCTGGTTGTCGAAATTTATTTCCTCTGGTGCATCCTCATAAAGAAGAACTTGCGTTCCTATCTTTAATGTTGCCAACAATGGCAAATGCCCTTTGGGGCTGTTTTGGGGAACAAGTGCACCGCATTTATCTTCTCGGGCGCATTGCTTAAAGTGTGTTGCCGCCGCAATGTTGTTAACAAGCACGAAGTCGCGCTTTATCCTCCCCTTCACTTCGCCTTGATAGATAGCCATGAGATAGTTATTGTCGTTTACCACATGGAACTGGTGCTTATAATCCTTGCCCGACAAGTCGCGTTGTTGCCTAATGTTGAGTGGTTTCTTCACCGAATTGGCATAACACCTCACCTTATTTATCCTTATTCCCTTTTCCTCGTTCATAAATATTGGTTTGGCAATGGCTTCTTTAAAGTTTTTGCCGGCCACGGCAGCCATAACCTTCTCCTTTACGGCTTGGTCCACAATGTTTTCCAGTTCTGATTCGCTCGTGAAGCTAGCAATGGTCTTGCGTAAGACATAGCGTATCTCGCCATTTTGCTCAATGGCACCATAATAAGTGTCCTTATGCAGCGAGCCACGTGCGGCATCGCCTTGCGCAAAATGCTTACCAGTGGCGGTGTGTATGAGTTTCTTGGCACGCTTGGGCATGTTGTCGTTGGCTAGATGCTTCACCAGTAGCGAATGTTCCTGTGCCAAGACATCTTCGGTAAACGTTTCCCAAGGTTTATCGAATTGGGGTTTGTAGGTAGATCCGTGCCACAAGAAATCTTCTTCTTCGTGGTAATATTGGGCCATCCTGTCGTATTCGGCCTTTCCGATGCAGGCAATGGTGATGGCATCTATGCAATGGTGGCAATGATTGTTGCGCGACTTCTTTTCGTATTCGCCCTGAAGCCCCCACATACGCCGAAACTCGGCCGTGGTAACACCTTTTATCACATACACATTGTGGAAAAGCGACTTCAAATAAAGGCCTGCATACTTTGATACCAAGCCAATGCCTGCACCTTGCCGGCGGCTGAAACCTTCAGGCACTTCGGTCATCGTGAACCTTTCGTATTTGCCTTGCCAGTAAGCCAATTCCATTTTCAGGCGATGCCGCTTTTGTATAAGCCGATCTTTCATGCCCTTTTCCATCCCAGCAAACGTTCGTATCTTATCTATTTGCTTTTGCAACTCTTCGCATTGGCTTTTCCAGTGGGCTATTCGTGTCAATATGTCTGCATGATTGTCTAATGCAGTGGGCAGTTTAGTGCCTTTCACCTGCCTGTTAAACGCGGAGTCGCAGAGCGTTAGGTTCATTTGTGTACTGTCACCTCCAACACTTCGTGGTATTGTATGCTCGATGTCGAACTTGGGATTGTTGCCAAGAAAGTCGCAGATGCCTATTTCAGCGTCTGTATACACACACTTGTGGTTTTGTTCTTCCCACAGCTGGAACTTTAATATGCCGGTGTCAGTGGGGTCAATGGCCTTATGGCATTCTTCAGCATACAACTCTATGATGCGTTTTCTGTAGTCGGCTCGTTTCTTCTCCAAGTTTTTTTGATAGTCGGCAATGGCCTTTCGCTTGTTAGCATCGTTCAGTTCGCGGGCATATTCCACATGCACCTCAGTGTTTCTGTCTATAATGCCATCCATCAACAGCTTGTTAACCACCTTACGCAACACATGGAGCGAGCGCATGGCCATGGGATTGCGGATGGCATTGGTGCGAGGGCTGTCCAACTGGTACACACCGGCCTTATTTTGCTTTGCATCGGGATAAGTTTCTATCATCGAAGGATGGTACAACTTATCGGTTGCGCCGGGCTGCAAGTCGACAACGTCTTTCAAATAGCTTTTGATGCAAAAGTCTATCGTCCCCTCCAGGCCTCGGTCTTTGGGATTGTAGTTGGTAATTATATCCATTACCCCTGATAAAATTCGTTCGCGTGCATCATCATTCTCCCAAACGGCCTTTGTAACAACATCTGGAATCTTGGCCAGAAGCACAGCATGGGAGTAGATAAACCCCTGGCGCAAGAATGGAAGTATGTTGCGTATGGCCTTAAGACTCAATGCTGCAAAAGCGTGTGGAAGCTTAATGTTGGCGAACTTTGTGGCGAGAGCCTCGTCTAGTTGCAACTTTTCGATGGCAAAAGCCTTCAACTTGTCTTTCGAAGAGAAGGAATAAAGCACGTTCCATACATCATCGCCCATTTCGTCAAGGGTTTTCTTGCTGTCTTTCTTCGCCACAGCGGTGTAGGTTTCTGCAATGCCCGCTTGCCAATCGTGCCCGAAAACATCCATTAGCTGGGCTGTGACAGGACATCCCGACACTCCCTGCTGCATACGATAATTGAATTTGTAGGGTTTTCCGTTATTATCCTTATAGTAAGCGTAGTTGTTCTTCCCTGCCAAAGCCTTTGCAATGTCTTCAAAGTCGAAGTTGGGCTTCGACTTTCTAAAGAATAGCGACCATATCTTTTCGCGTTCCTCCTCGTTAAGCGGCCTTAGCGTGGCATCATGTGGGGTTTGTATCTTGATGTTGTTGAGAAAACAAAGCATCCTAAACGCTTCGTTGGCAGGATGCGACTCGGCGCAACGCGGTTTCTTGGGTTCGAATGTGCATTTGCCCACACCCCTACGCTGCGACTTAAGTGGACGTTGGAAATACAAAGCCCTTTGAAGTGCGTCAACCCACGCTGCATCTAGTTGCTGTTTCTCACAGATGGCCAAGAACTCTTTCTTATAATGCTCCTCCCTGTCGGTATAGCGGTTTCTCAGCCGTATGTTGTTGCCGTGTTGCTTGTAGAGAAGATAGAAATATTCGCCCAGATACTCGCACCCAGCATTGGCAATCTCGTCTGATAGCTGAGAAATGCCCGACTTCACCTTTCCCGTTTCGTCTGATTCTGCACTGGTGTCGAGTCTGTTGCTAAGAAAACCACGGCGTTGAGCAAGATGATAGAAAGCCCTACCCAAAAGAAATCGTTGGCGTTGGTCGGTTAAGTCGAGCTTTTGTGTTAAGCAAACATACCGACAATAATAAGGATTGTTCTCTTCGGCAGAGCCAGAATGTTGCCAAAGCATGAGGTCTGCGGTAAGCGGATAGGTTTTCTTTGTTTTCCAAAGTCTAAGTTGTTCATCAGAGAGATGCGGGCAAAGACCAAGCCGAACAAGCGTTTTAAGCGTTTCTATCTTACGTAGTCGCCTTCTAAAATAATGCACGCGCAAACTTTTGTGCCCTGTTCGTTCGGCTGCTTTTGAAGACTCGATGCCTTTTTCAATCTTCACTCCTTCGGTAAAGATAACGTCACCGCGTTTCACCAAGGTGTAATTGCCTTTTTCATCGCGTTCTACCACTGCCCAAGCCAAGCTGTTGGTCCCTGTGTCAAGGCCTAATATCCGTGTAGTCATAATCGTTAGTTATGGTTGTTAATTTATAAACAAATTATCAAATTAAGATTTAGGCGTAAAATTACATCATTTTTTTGGTAGTTCCAAATGTTCTTGCTAATTTTGCAGCCATAAGATTTTCTACATCTTATCACAATAAGGCTATATGCCGAAGGGCTTATGCTCTATTGCCCCTCTTCGGAGGGGCTTTTTTGTTTCAAAAGGTTGATTGAGCCTACCTTTCAAAACATCAGTGGTTCGTTAATTTCTTAGATGAACTTTAAGCGGTCTTACGCTGCCAGCCAAATATCTTGCTTATAGTCTTCACAATTAAAAGCGAGCTCGGTGCATTTATAATAGATGAACTTGGCAATGTATCTCTCATACATAACCATAAGCAATTAAAACAGTACTCACATGGAGGACATATTAATGGCTGTTATGAACCTGTCGCCTTCCTCTTGGCGGTTTCCCCTAGACATAACAGATGTAACAAAAAAACATGCGCCAAACGCGCCGTGGCAAAGCGGCGGGCAGAAGAAAAGGAGCATGTCCTGTTGGCAAAACGCGTTCAGACAGCTTTCCTAATCCAATTCATAGACATCACAATTTTATTCTCTTTTGTTTACAAGACAACTTTTATCCACGCGCAATTCTAGAAGTTTTTTAGGGTGTTTAAGCCACAAAACGCCTACATTTTCCATCTTTGGCCATAGCACTCTGGTTAAGAACTGAGGCCAAAGACATGCATTTTGCATCGTTTTGCTTCGCTAGATTGTTTCCGTTGCGTGATTTCTGTTCACTGTTTTTGCCCACTTTTCCACCCATTTCATGACTTTCAACGCCTCTTTGTCCGTCAGAAACAACGCCTCTGTCGTTCATTTCCCTGCTTTTTGATGCATTTAGCCATGCTTTTTCATGCAAAAAGCATGGCTAAGTGCCGCACTTTGCATGGCTTTTTCATGCAAAAAGCACGGCTAAGTGGGGCATTTAGCACATGTTTTGTGCCAAAAGGCGTACTAAAAGCGGCAAAATGGTGGGCAAGATGCCGCAACTAGCACCTTACTTCCCAACAACAACCCTATGCGAGAATCGATTATTTGCGGCCGATGGGCAAATCGTGGCGTGCGAAGGCAGCCATAATGTTAAAATCCATACCAAATATTTTACTTATCGAGAAATATAACCTAGCAAAACACCACCAGCACGCGAGAGAACTTTCAGCGGACATCATGTGCAAAAGCACAGGAAAAGACATCTTTGCCGCCCCCAAAACATGTCTCATTCACGATGGGGATTGACGCACAGCCCAACTTTGCCAACCTACTTTTGGCTTGCCCTATGTCAAGTCTTAAAAAAAACCGCGCCAAACGGTTGCGGGGGTGGGGCTAATTGCTTACCTTTGTACTAGACGAAATGACTAAGTGGTGGCTCACGGCATGGTTTCAACCGCGAAACAACAGCATGACGGGGCGACGAAAACAAATTAATGACATGAAGAATTTAGATTGGGCAGGCCTTAATTTCGGCTACATACCCACCGACTACAATGTGCGGTGCTACTATCGCGACGGCAAATGGGGCGAGATAGAAACCTGCTCTGACGAATATTTAAAGCTGCACATGGCCGCTACGTGCCTGCATTATGGGCAAGAGGCCTTCGAAGGGCTGAAAGCTTACCGCTGCCCCGACGGCAAAGTGCGCGTGTTTCGCATGGGTGAAAACGCCTTGCGACTGCAAGAAACCTGCAAGGGCATCATGATGCCTACGCTGCCCGACGGCCTTTTTGAAGAAATGGTGACGCGCGTGATACGCCTTAACCAAGACTATATTCCCACCTATGAGAGCAAAGCCGCACTATACATACGGCCATTGCTCATCGGCATCAGTCCGCAAGTGGGCGTGAAGCCATCGCACGACTATCTTTTCCTTATCTTCGTAACGCCTGTTGGGCCTTACTTCAAGGGTGGTTTCTCTACCAACCCCTATGTTATCGTACGCGATTTCGACCGCTCTGCACCCCTCGGAACGGGCATGTATAAGGTGGGTGGCAACTATGCCGCATCGTTAAAGGCCAATGCCTTGGCCCACGAAAAGGGCTATGCGAGCGAGTTTTACCTTGATGCAAAGGAGAAAAAATACGTGGACGAGTGTGGCGCAGCCAACTTCTTCGCCATCAAGGACAACACATACATCACGCCTAAGTCTACCTCGATATTGCCCAGCATCACCAATGACAGCCTGATGCAACTGGCTCGCGACTTGGGCATGCGCGTAGAACAGCGGCCTGTTCCCGAAGAAGAGCTGGCCACCTTCGAAGAAGCAGGGGCATGTGGAACGGCGGCCGTAATCAGTCCGATATCCTATCTCGACGACATGGAAACGGGACAACGCTACACATTCAGCAAAGACGGCAAGCCCGGGCCCGTGTCTAGACGCCTTTACAACCTGCTGCGCAACATCCAATATGGCATCGAGGAAGACAAGCATGGATGGACAACAGTGGTGATTGAATGAGGATTGACCCTTATTAAATTTGGAATGGAATTAACAAGCAAAAGTAACATGACGAAACTTAGCATCAGGCGGGCAACCAATGCCGACTGCGAGTTAATCAATGAATTGGCCTCCACGGCCTTTCCTGCCACATACGGCAGCATACTTAGTGCACAACAGCTGGCCTACATGATGGAATGGATGTACGCCGTGCCTGCCATTCGCAAGCAGATGGCGGAAGAAGGGCACACCTATCTCTTGGCCTTCATGGGCGAAAAGCCTGTGGGCTATGCCTCTGTTCAGCCGCAAAGTGAGGATGTTTGCACGTTGCAAAAGATTTATTTGCTGCCCGAAGCACAAGGTTCGCATCGCGGACAACAACTCTTTGAGGCTGCATTGGCACTCGTTCGCACGGCCTATCCCACGGCCAAACGCGTGGAACTGCACGTTAATCGCCACAATCCCGCACTAGGATTTTACGAACACCTGGGCATGAAAATTGTGGCAGAGGGCGATTTCGACATTGGCAACGGATACCAAATGAACGTTTTCGTTAAGCCAAATGAGCAATACAAGCTTACTTGAGCATTGTCATGGCGAGAATTGAAAATCGCCGGCACGAAGCTTTAGCGAAGTGGAAAGGCAAAACGCACTTTTCGAGGAACGAGAAAAGAACGATTGGCTGTGTCGCTTTCGTATATGGTTGGATAGGTAGAGATCTCAAATTTATTGATGCGTGTAGAATCTACAGGATGATTAAACCCTCCGTCTTTCTTATATACGCAAACTTTACCCTTGCGCGGACAATATCTCTTGTACCAATCCTCACGCTAATGGTGTTAATGTCTTGATTATAGTTGCATTTCTTCCTAGTGCAGTTTGCCTGAAGCGTAACATCAAATAGCACAAATAATAAATTCTTCATAATTGTATTGTTTTTATCGGCTTGACACGCCACGCTCTAGCTGTAAGGCGTGGAACGACAGCATATTCATACTCAACTCTTCTAAAGAAGACAAGAAAGAGAGGATAGTGAATACCGCTCATTATCGTCCTTATCTGTAATGCTCAAAATAACACTTTAACTCATCTGCAAGGAAGGGATAATAAAGATATGTTCTGAAATGATGCTTATTTACCTCTTTTTCACAAATCGCTTATACAATCGTTCACTCTGAGGGGATAATTGGAAAGAAAGTAGCGTATCTGCAGTTACTTCGCCAAATTTTAATCTTTTCTTTATTGCATATTGGATGTCAATCGAAGAATTGTTGTCCTCTTCTCCGCCAGTAGTTAATGTTTTTCTATACTCAGACAACATATAACTCTTTAGATGAGAATTATAGCGGAATGTGACATAAGAAAAAATATGCAACCCATCACCACAGAGATTATCTTCTATGGTAAAGGCATTTCCCTTTACATGCACTTCTCTGAAACCTTCATTACCACAAGGAGCAAGAGTTGATGTTACATACTGCCCTTTATTGAGAACAATTCCAGCACTATCCTTAATTAAGATGATGGGCACCTGAAAATGAAAGTCATCTGTTAGCTTTTGCTTTTGCTCAGTAATTAGAAGAAAATGCTTTTGGGGTAAAGCCTTTACTTCTGTAATAACATATCCCTGAGGAACTATCCCTTTCATGTTTTTATCCTTTAACTGCTGTCCCACAGCATGAATGGCAATCAAAAGCAGAAAGGGTATCATTATACCATATTTCAAACTATTTACATGTTTGTGAATAACTCTTCTTTCTAATTGCATATCGGCCTCCTCAATTGTTTATCCATTAATTATAATATCCCCAAAAAGATATAACAAACATCTATAAAAATATGAAGTAGTTTTATTCCTAGTCCATTTAAACTAAGGGCTTAATAAATGATATCTTCTATGCCAGCCTTAATATACAAGTTCTTTTTTCCGCAAATAACGTATTCCCGCTTCTTCCCTATATCCAAAGTGTCTTTTGATTCTGGAAGAGAAGTGTCTATACTCCTTAGTAATACATATCTGCGTTCAAAATCTAAGGAGGCATATTCTGGATGGCAGCCTGAAAAAAAGGCATAAGTGATATAGGCCTTTCGGTTCAAGTAATCAAAAAACAAGAAGTTGCTCCCATCTACGGCAGCATTATAGATAGCATACATACCTATTTTGTCTTGGCTGCCTTCCCTTTCGAAATTTCCTAAAAAATCAATGGAACTACCATCCATGCAATACACTTGTATGAGTGGCCTTTTAAGTTTCCCTTGCCTTAATGCCAAATAGCTTATGCACAAGCTGTCATTACTCTCTGTTGTGACAAAGAGCGTATCTTGATTTCTCTTGTTAGACGTCGTCTGTTGCGAATTAGAAGTTGCGCAAGAGAAAACGAGTAAGCTTACAATGAAAAAGATTGTTGCCTTTCTTACCATATAACATCCATTTTTTATTAGACATGTTTTTTCATCTTGAAGTTATCTTGATTTTTAATGTATGATGGTCAGCATTTAGCATCCATCGTTACGCCAACTACCGCGGTAGACCTTTTTGCTGGCAGAGTTGCGAGCTTTAACGCGCTACCTTGCCTAGCGCATGTTTGTGAAAGCTAGCCCAACGGGCTTGGTCTTTTAGTAAGGCCAACATGTTTTGATGTCATGGTGAGCAAAACAAAATGCCATTTGTTCGTTTATTAGTTGGCAAGTTAACAAGGCTTTTGGCTTAACGAAAACGTTGAACTTTTCACTATCCCCATGCTTGTCCCAACATAGGCCTTGCCTATGGAAGAATGTGGATAAATTGCAACCTGTTGAGGTTGAAGGCAAAGATAGTGAATGTGTTCCGAAAACGCAACAGGCGCGCAGTCAAACATATATAATTTAACGATATTTACACCCAAAGACAATGACAGAAGAAAGCCCCCATTGCTGGTAAACATATAATAATTAACGATATTTACACCTAGCTTTTTTAATGCTGCGCCAGCTCGGGATAATATGCCATCCTTACGAAGCTCGTCATCATGACGCAGGCGTGGCATGCGGAGCCGTAGACAACAAAAGAAATGTAAAGTATTCAGCCTAAATTTTAACATTGTGAGTGGCTTCGCGCATCACCAACTGCACATCCGACCGCAAATAATCCATTCTCATGCGAGGTGAACACGAAGAGAGCAAATCGACTTATGCACTTGGAAATAGGCCATTTTGCTGGTTTTGGTCGCTATTTACGGCAAAACGTGATGCAAAGTGGGGCATTTAGCTGTGCTATATGCATGAAAAAGCCTTGCTAAATGCATGAAAAAGCTCGGCTATCTCATACAAAAAGCTATGCTAAATGCTGCATTTTGCAGGATTATGAAAAAAAACGGGTTGTAGGCACGCAATTAAGGCTTCGTGTAAGCGACAAATTTGAGGCAAAAGTGGATGGAAATGCGCGTTAAATGCCGAAAAACGCATGTAAAAGGCACAAAAAGGCTAAAGCGGAAAGTGGGTGGAGGTGACAATCTAGAGAAGCAAAACGTGGCAAAACGCAGTATCTAGCCGCCTCCCTTCAACAAAAAGGACATCCAGGAGCAAGGAAAGTGCATGCTTTTTCATACTAAAATCCCTCAAATTTTTCTAGAACAGTAAGTGGAGATGATTGTATTTTGTAAAGAAACAAAAAAAAGAATATCACCTTAAAAAAGGAAAGCAGAATCAGCTTTCCTAGTTGCGATGCAACTTTTACCCAGTTAGGGAGCAAAGAAAACGCCCTTCACGTCAACTCTTCCTTTGCGGCAGTTGGCGGAATGATTGCTTTTTCTATCCCGAGCAGGCGTATTGTAAGCATGAATACTTGCTAAGAACTTAGCTTGTTTTACACAGGAGCTATTGTTTGACTATAAAAATACCAAGCAGCGTTTTTGTGCATTACGCTTTACTGAACATCAATTATGTCGTTCGGCTTTGTTGGTCATTCTTATTTTTTCTCATTCCAGCTTCTGGCCTTCGCCCTGTGCTAGTGTTGCGCGATGGAAAACATCGCGCAACACCACCAACATGTCAGGCGTTCAATGGGGGCTGTGAGCATTATATGTCAGCCATTCACTCGCTCCATTGCAGCACCAGCGTTTCTCGCGGATTGAGTTTCACATCCTCTTGCAGGCTGATGGTTCGCCCCGTAAGCACATCTTGCACCTCGTCGGCATCGCCAATCACCTCGGCATATCGTGCCACAGGCATCGTTGCAGGCTTAGAAGTGCCGTTCATGATGGTGAGCACGTGTCGGCCTTCGAGGGTTCGCGCCAACACATACACGCCGTTAAAGGGTATGAAATGGGTTTGCTTGCCTTTGGAAATCACCTCGTTGCCCTTACGCCAATGCAACAGGCGGCTTAACCAAGCGAACATTTCGTTCTGCGCTTTGGTTCTGCCTTCGGGCGTAAATGCGTTTTGCTTGTCGCCTGGAAAACCGCCAGGGAAATCCTTACGCACGTTGCCATCGGTCACTTCCTTCGTGCCGTTCATCAATATCTCAGTGCCATAATACAGCTGGGGAATACGGTTCATAGTGAGCAGAAGGGCCAAAGCCTGCTTCAAGGCTAAGGTATCGTTGCCGTTTCCAAGAAAGCGGTCGGTGTCGTGGTTCTCTATAAAGGCCATCACCGACGAGGGATTGGCATACAGATAATCGTAACACAGGGCGTTGTACACGCGGTTCAGGCCGTTCCACCACGCATCGGTATCCTCGTTTTTGGCTTGGTTGATGCGGTCGAAGAATGCAAAGTCCATCACCGTCTTTAGGTTGCTGTTCACCGCAGAGAGCTTCGAGTCTTTCTGCCACGCGGCAGTATAGGCCGGTTCTGTCACCCATGTCTCGCCCACGGTGTTGAAATTGGGATACTCGCGGTTAAGCCTGTCCATCCATTGTGCCATCGCCTCGCGGTCGGCATAGGGGTAAGTGTCCATGCGAATGCCGTCGATGCCCACCGTTTCAATCCACCAGATGCTGTTTTGTATGAGGTAACGCATCACGTGCGGGTTGCGTTGGTTGAGGTCGGGCATGGAAGGCACGAACCATCCATCAACAGTTTCGTCCATGTCCACCTCCGAAGCGTAGGGGTCTAGCACAGGCGTCAGCTTATAACTGGTTTGCAAATAGTTGTTCTTGAAGTCGGGGCGGTTGAACCAATTGCGCGAAGGCACGTCCTTAACCCACGGATGTGTGATGCCGCAATGGTTGAAAATCATGTCCATCACCACCTTCAATCCCTTGCCGTGCGCCTCATCAATAAGGCGTCGGTATTCGTCGTTGGTGCCGAAACGTGGGTCAACGCGGTAATAGTCGGTGGTGGCATAGCCGTGATAGGTGCTTTGCGTCTTCTCGTCGGGGGTGTTGTTCTCCAACACGGGCGTAAACCACAGGGCTGTAACGCCCAGTTGGTTGAAGTAATCCAAGTGTTGGCGAATGCCTTCCAGGTCGCCCCCGTGGCGCAAGCTGGGCTGCGAGCGGTCCACGTGATAAGGGTTTAGGCCAGGCAGGGGATGCTGTTTGGTTCCGCTAGCCGCAAATCGGTCGGGCATAAACATGTAAAGCACGTCGGCATTGGTAAAGCCCTTGCGTTCTTCGCCTTGCTTGTTGCGCGCTTTCAGCTCATAGTTAATGGTGGTTTTCTGCTTACCTTGTGCGAACACCAACGGCACATTGCCAGCCTTGGCGTTGTCGATGTTGAGGTAAACAAGCAGGTAATTGGGGCTGTCCATGCGCTCAACGCTGGTAATTTTCACGCCGGGATAGTTGGTTGAGACATTGGCATCACGAATGCCTTCGCCGTAAACCATGAGCTGCAACGACGCGTCTTTCATGCCCACAAACCAATTGGTGGGGTCTATTCGCTTCACCTTCACGGCTGCCGAGGCCGTTAATGAGAACAGCGAGAGGGCTAATAGTATTTTTTTCATTTTTATTTTGAGGAGTAAGGGAGTAAGGAGTAAGGGGTAAGTGGTGAGGAGTAAGGGGTAAGTGGTGAGGAGTAAGGGGTAAGTGGTGAGGAGTAAGGAGTAAGTGGTGAGGAGTAGAGGAGTAAGTGGTGAGGAGTAGAGGAGTAAGTGATGAGGAGTAAGGGATAAGTGGTGAGGAGTAGAGGAGTAAGTGATGAGGAGTAAGGGGGAGCCCTATGCTTTGTTGCGCGTGTTGGGCATCCTTGTAGACTCGTCAACTTGTTTACTTGTCAACTCGTCAACTTGTCAACTCATCAACTAACTAATCAACACTCATCAATATCAACGCCGACTGTGCATCAACATTGGCTTTTCCGCCCTGCATTGTGCCCAATCCGGCTTCGTTCACCACGCCATCGCACACCACAACGCGATATTCGCCCTGCGGAATGTTCACCACTTGTGCCTCGCGATTGGCGTTAAGCAACACAACGATGTCTTTTGCTTTGTCGCCCCCTGCATGGTCTTTCAAGCGGAATGCCACCACATTGGCAGGCGAATCGATAAACTCGAGATGCTTACGCACCAGTTCGGCGTTGCCCAAACGAAAGGCGGGATGGGCCTTGCGCAAGGCAATGAGCCCCTTGTAATAGGCAAACACCTGCGGATAACGCTGTAGGTTGGCCCAGTTTAGCTCGTTAATCGAGTCGGGCGAACAATAACTATTGTGCACCCCTTTCTTGTCGCGGAGCATCTCTTCGCCGCAAAGCATGAAGGGAACGCCCTGTGATGTGAACACGAATGTTTGCGCCAAGAGGTCGAGTTTTATCATTTCGGCGGTGGTGATGCCGGGAATTGAGTTGCGTATGCGGTCGGTGAGGCACATGTCGTCGTGGCAACTCACGTAGCTAATCATCTGTGTAGGCTCTTTGGCCCACGCTTTCTTGCTGTAGTTAACGCGACTCATGTCTACCTGTGGATGGGCAATGGCCCCCACAATGCCAAACTTCAAGCTCTCCTCGTTGCCACCGATGGCGGCAAGGAAAGCAGGTTTTCGGCCGTCGGAGAATGGTCCGCGCAGGGCATCGCGCATCTCATCGCTGAACGCTCCAATGCCCGGCATCTGCCAAGTGTTGGCTTTCATGGCCAGTTTTTCTTGCGGATAGGCACACGTTGCCGCAGTCCAGCCCTCACCATATATATATATGGATGGGTCTATTTTATGCATTTCGGCCTGGATAAGGTTCATCGTTTCGATGTCGTGCACGCCCATCAGGTCGACGCGGAAGCCGTCGATGTGGTACTCTTTGGTCCAATGCTTCATCGATTCTATCATGAACTGGCGCATCAGGGGCTTTTCGCTGGCCGTTTCGTTGCCGCAACCCGACCCGTCAGAATATGTTCCGTCGGCGCGCTTACGATAGAAATAGTCGGGCCAGGTGCGCTGAAAAGCACTGCCCGAGAGGTCGAAGGTGTGGTTGTAAACCACATCGA
>CAJPTO010000013.1 GCA_905373605.1 uncultured Prevotella sp. | reverse complement strand
ACAAAAGACTTCGCAAAAGGAGTTGCTCCTTATCCCGAACTGGCGTATATAAGGATGCAACACATGCATAACATGGCGTTTTGGTGAAAAGGGATTGAATAGGGAATAGACTTATAGGTCTTGATGCATCGGCAAACTCACGCAGAGGCGCAGAGTACACAGAGAGCACTCCCCCATCACAGCTTAAGGTAGAAGACACTAGGCTTAGAGAACGCGGAGAGAGGAGGGGGCTTGTCGGCTCTGGAAACAAAGAAATGGCGATATTCTTTCTCCATGCTCTCAAAGCATAGCGTCTTCTCCGTGCCACTCGCACAAAGAAATGGCTCTGCATCCTCTGCGCCTCTGCGTGAGAATTACCCCAATCGCTTGCTAGCATGTAATCCCTAAAACCATTCCTTCTTGGCTACAATAACCCCTCAAGGTAGCGAAAGGGAAATAGCTGTTGGGTATAATTCGCCGATGTACCCCCCCAGTTCGTTTCGCGCTTAGCAAAAAGTATGCTCATTAATTTACAAAACACCTTTTCTCCGCGCGTAATTCTAGCATTCCCCAAGGCCTTAAAACCAGCAAAACGCCTACTTTTCCCTTCTTCTGCAAATGCCCTTTGAGTAAAAACACAAGCAAAAAGGGGCATTTTGCATCGTTTAGCTTCTCTAGATAGTGTGCGCGATGTCTTTTTTCCTCCGTGTTTTTCCCGATTTTTCCCCCTAACTCATGCCATTCAGCCTCCCTTCGTCTGCCTGAAACGATGCCTTTTCCGATCATCGTCCTGCAAAATGGTGCATTTAGCAAGGCTTTTTGCATGAAAAAGCAGTGCTAAGTGGTGCATTTAGCCAAGCTTTTTCATGCAAATCGCACACCTTTTTGCGGCACTTAGCACGTGTTTTGTACCAAAGGGCAGGCTAAAAGGGGCAAAATGGTGTGCCAGATGCCGATGTTCCCCTTCACTTCCTCGCGCCAACCCCATGCGAGAATGAAATATTTGGGGACGATGGGGAAATAATGCCGCGCGAGGGCAGCCATAATGTTAAAAAATGTGCCGAAATTTTTACATGCAGAGAGAAGTAACCCGACAAGAAAATCACCACCGCGTGTGAGTGAAAAGACGATGAACACCTTGGCCAAAGGCGAAGAGGCATGCTCCATCAATAGCAAGGCAGACGCAGTAAGCCCTGTACGGCGTGCAGACTTATTGCAACATGCAATTGCAAAACCATTGGTTTTCACGATAGACATGGCATAAGCTCGTTGATAAAGAGGGTGTAAAAACAACTTTGCTTGAATATAGCAACTCAAACCAGCGGCTAGCAAAACAGCTTGCGAACGCTCGGCGTAAGACTAAAACTGCAACGCGGTTGTGAACACAACGATTGTTTGTCACCTCAAATCGTCGCATTAAGGCATTTTAAATTGGTAATTTTATGTCATTCTATATCATGAACAAGACTAAAGATATCTGAATTTGAAAACAGAAGCACTAAATAGTGCTAAAATCGAAAGTTTATAAATGAAATTTGTAACTTTGCAAAATGAATGTAGCCAACAACTCTGCATTCAACTACATGGCAATGATACAAGAACTAACAATAAAAAACTTCCTATCGTTCAAAGAATCCACCACATTTAGCTTCGAAGCGACAAACGATAATACCCTCGAAGACGCTCAAGTGGTGCAGATTGGCAACACGCGCTTGCTTCGTTTCGGTTTGGTTTATGGCGCAAACGCAAGTGGAAAGTCTAACCTGTTGGCTGCTTTTGACTTTTTACACAGATTTTGGAGACGCAAGAAGCAAGCGAAAGACGAAACTATCGGCGTGGCCCCCTTTAAGCTCGACCAAGAAACGCCCAACAAGCCATCTTCTTTCGAATTGGTTTTCTTCGTTGAAGACGTGAAGTATAAATACGAACTGGAGCTAGACAACAGGGTGGTTTACAACGAACGCCTGTCTTATTATAAGACCACGCAACCCACATTGCTGCTTAACCGAACCCTAGACAATGGCGTTTCGGTTATCAAATTGCATGCCGACCTCAAAGTTTCAAAGGCAACATTAGAGGAATTGTCATTGAAATGCTTGCCCAACATGTCATTCTTTGCTGCAAGCGAAATGGTGAATTACACGCAGCCGCAAATAGAAAAGGTGTTCATTTGGATGAACAACAACATTGCTCCTGTACTATTACCAGAAAGTTCTGTATTTGAATTTGCGGAAAGGAAACTACTTGCGGATGCGAAAATAAAAAATTATGTCCTTGGATTTATGCGGCATGCAGATTTCAACGTGACAAATTTAAAAACAGAATTACGTAAAGTGCCGCTAACTGCCTTTGAAGAACTTTACGTAAAAATCAAAGCAGAGCTTACGGAGGATGAAAAAGAAGACATCTTGAATAATGGTTTCGAGGAAGAACAAACTTTTTTTGAACATACCGTTCTGAATAATGGGAAGAAAGAAGTTTATCTCTTACCCAGTACACTGCAAAGTAGCGGCACAAGGCGAACAATTGGCGTGGAAGCAGCGATATACCAAACCCAAGAATTACAGGCTTTCCTCGCCATAGACGAGATAGAATCCTCGTTGCATCCCGAGCTTATAGAGTATATTCTCACGCGTTTCTTGCAGGAAAAAGGGCGCAGCCAACTTTTGATTGCCACACACTACGACCCACTGTTGGACGAAGTGGGCGACCTGTTCAGGCGCGACATGGTGTGGTTTACCGAAAAAGGAGAGGACGGAGCGACTAAGCTTTATTCGCTTTCCGACTTTAAGGGGCTCAACAAGATAAGCTCTTTCCGCAAGTTCTACCGCAATGGCCGCTTTGGCGCGTTGCCAAATATCGGATAAAGATGGCAAGAAAGCAAGCGATAAAAGATTTAAAAGGTCCAAAGCCAACCGTTATTGGCGCGGGTATTACCGAACAATGGTACTTTAAACATCTGCAAAAGTTGCGAGTGTATGACTTAAAGGTGAAGCCAACTTTCTTCGGACGTGAAACTGCGTTTGAACTAAAAAAGCGTATTGGCAGCGTGTTAGAAGGCGGTGGCTTTGCCATTGCGGTGTTTGATGCCGATGTTTCGCAATACAACGATAAAGAACGGCAGCGTGTGGAACAAATGAAAAGGAAGTATGCCAACAACAAAAACGTTTTGTTTTGCGACAGCCTGCCCTCCATTGAATATTGGTTTTTGCTGCATTATGCAGATGTTGGCCGCTTGTTTGGCTCGTGCGATGAAGTGGTTCGCGAGCTAAAGAAGCATGTAACAGCGTTCGACAAGTGCGAAGATTTTCTGGAAAAAGAAACCTGGGTGAGGGAATTGTGCCAAGGAAAACGTTTAGACGAAGCCATCAAAAGGGCCAAGCTGCAAGAGAACAAGGTGAAAATGGGCGAAAACGTGTCGTATTCTAATGTGTATAAGGCATTGGAATTGCTGGAGAAAAGAAAGATTCAAGCCAATTCGAGATAAGGAGCAACTCCTTTTGCGAAGTCTTTTGTTGCGATGAGGGGGGTGATTGATTCAACTACCGCAAAGCGGTTGGCATAATGACTGGTTCTTAACCCGAGCTGGCGTAAAGGTTTAGTGCTTATACATACGTGGCTACGCGTTTATTGCAAGCAGATTTCGCATTGTCGCTAAACGAAAAAGGTTCGGAAACACGCTGTTGGCTGTTGCATTAGCACTGCCATTGGCGTTGTTTCCGAACCTTTTGTTTTGTGTCTAGCCTTTTGTGTGGCTACATTTGTGCAGCATCCCCCATCAAAGGCACATGCATGCGCTGCAAATGTGCGGGGAAGCAGCGATGCTGCGTTTATTTCTTTCCCTTTTTCTTGGCAGCTTTCTTGTCGGCATCAGCCCAATACTTAGCACCTTTGGCCTTAAGTTGTGCGGTGAAAGCCTCGGCCTCTGCGTGTGCTTTCGCCTCGTCTTCGGGTGACGCATAAGCGTGTTTGAAACCCTTGATCTCGTTCCAATGTCCGCGAGTGAAGTCGGGAACCTCTACAGGCATGCAGCCATTGTCCATCGAAATAGAGCCAAGCTCGGCCAAGCAGCACCATTCAGCGAGGTCGTAAACGTCCATGTCGAGTGGCAAACCATTCTGCAAGCAGTACACCAAGCGTGCATCCATGATGAAATCCATGCCGCCATGTCCGCCCACTTCTTTGGCCATCTCGCCATATTTCTTCACAATGGGGCTGGTGTAACGTTCAACAAGTGCCTTCATGTCGGCATCTTTCATGTATTCGTGCCCCGAAAGGTCATCGTTAGAGGGCGTAACGCCAGCTTCCTTCATGTCTTTACCCGAGAGCGCATAGCCTTCAACGGGATATTTGTTGGCAAAACCCTTCGTTCCCGTAAGCTGATACATGCGGTTGTAGGGCTGCGGAGTCATCACATTGTGGATGATTTCCATCACCTTTCCTTGCTGTGTGCGGATGAGTGTTGTGGTTTGGTCGCCGTTGCGGAAAGTGTCGCAGGGCTGCCCCGTGTACTCTTCCACATGCTTCTTGCCGTTAAACGAGTGGGTATCCATAGCGATGAGCGTGCGCATGCGGTCGCCACGGTGTATGTTCAGCACCTGAGCGATGGGGCCAAGGCCGTGTGTGGCGTATACATCTCCGCGGAAATCCTTGTTATAACGCAAGCGCCAGCCCAGCTTGTCGTCGGGGCCTTTCTTCCAATAGTGCTTCCAGAAGTAGTCCAGGTCGTGGCGATAGGCGCCTTGTGCATAGATAACATCTCCGAAAAGACCCTGTTGTGCCATGTTCAGCGAGTTGAGTTCGAAGAAGTCGTAGCAGCAGTTCTCGAGCATGATGCAGTGCAATCTGGTTTTTTCAGAAAGGTTGATGAGGTCCCAAATCTCGTGCATGTTCATGGCCGAGGGCACTTCAATGGCAGCATGCTTGCCGTTCAGCATGGCTTCTTTGGCCACGGGGAAATGGTGTGCCCAGTCTGTTGCGATGTAAACAAGGTCGATGTCGGGGCGTTTGCATAGTTCCTTGTATCCGTTCTCGCCATAGTAGATGGAAGCAGCAGGCATGCTAGCTTGCTTCAAATACTTTTGGCAAGCCTCGGCCCGGTTCTTTTCGTAGTCGCAAAGGGCTTTAATCTCGATGCCAGGGATGTGTGTCCAGCGTTCAACAGCCCCTGGTCCGCGCATTCCAAGGCCCACAAAGGCCACGCGCACCACTTTCATTTTGGGCGTAACAAGATTGAGTGCAGGCTGTTGTCCCGCTTCTCGCTGCGGAACATCGGTCACGAGCGTGCCATTAACGTTTTTGTACGGCCAATTAAATTGTGCCTTCACCACTTGCGGAACCAGCATAAGGGCTACAAGTGAAAGATGTAACAATATTTTTTTGCGTAACATATAAATTTGTTTGTTGTTAAGTCGTAACGACATAGGTTTGATTGTTGCGACAAAGGTAGCAAAATATGTTATGAATGCGCACGAATTTTCGAAAAATTTATCGGTAAAAAGGTCTTTCATGAAAGATTTTTGTTTTTGCAGGCCTAACAATACGCCCCACTGGTGTTGGCCAATGGGGCGTGCATGCGCTTTTTGCGGTGGCATTTACAGCTTTTCGTAGTAGGGCAAGCGGCTTAACGGCACGTCGACGGTTATCGTTCGGCCGCCTTTGAGCACGCGTCCGCGGTCGTCTTTCCATTTACCTGGCGGCAAAACCACGCTTCGGCTGCTGCCTTTGCTCACCATCGGGGCAACCATGTAGCGCGGGCCGAGCATCCATTGGTCGGTTATCTCGGCGTAACCACGGGCAGGGAAGGCGTATTCAAGGCTCTGAACGATGGGTTCTCCCGTTGTTGCCGACTGGCGTGCGCATTGCAATATGTAGCCTCCAAAGGCTGCATGCAACTGCGCCATAGCCTTAACAGCTTGCAAATGTTGCGCATCGAGAATGCGCCAAGGGGCAACCGAGAACTGCATCATGGGCATAAGGGCGTGCACTTGCGCGGAACGAACGATGAGTTGCTGGTCGAACGCCTTATCGTCTATGCCTAAGAAGGTGGCAAAGGAGCCGCCGCCAATCATGTCGGGACAGGCATAAGCATAGCCAAGCAAGCCTGCGGCAATCATGTCGGGGGCAAGTAGGCGCACGGCTTCCCACGAATAGTCTTTGTCGCCCAAGCGTTGCACCAGCTCTTTTCCGCCCATTTGCCATCCTGCGCGATATTCGTTGAATGGGAAATGCAGCCCTAACTCGGCCCAAGCTCGGGTATGGTCTACCGAAACAACGTCTTTTCCGCCATGCGAAACAAGGTCGGGGCGGTGGTAAAAATGGTTGTCGCCCCCGTCAAACTTAAATCCGTCGATGCCATATCGCTTCTGAACGTCGCGCAAAAGACCCGTGAAATAATGCCGGGCAGCAGGGTTGGTGAAGTCGTAAACGGCACTTTGTCCGTTCCACCATTTGATAATGGCGGGTTGCGAGGTGGTGTCGGCCAGCAGAAATCCGCGTTTGGCAAGTTCGCGATATTCAGGACTGTCGGCCGAAACGAAAGGACAAATCCACAACATCACCTTAAATCCCATCTCATGCAGCCTATCGACCATCGCTTTGGGGTTAGGGAAGCGGTCGGGTTTGAAGTCGAAGTTGCCGTAATGCCGCTGCCAGTTGTCGTCAATCATGATGATGCCGGGCGGAAATCCGTTTTTGAGGATGTCTTCGGCGTAGGCCAACACGTCTTTTTGGTTTTGGTTGTACATCAATTCAATCCAAGTGTTGTATTGCGGCATGGTGAAAAAGAGGCTGTCGGGCAGTCTTCCGCTAGGTGGGAAGTGGTTGTGCATGGCCGCCAGATAGGCATCTCGCAGGGTTTTTCCGCCAGTTTGCACGCTTACTTCTTCGAAAGGCGAATTTATTTGCACGTTTCCTTGTTGCAGGCTGAACGTAAAGGGTCGGTCGCTCCATAGGTATCGCCCTTTGTTGGATAGCAACAAGGGCGACACTTGGTTGTTGTCGTTGCGGTTGAACAGGCAAAAGGGCGGCAGCTCCTGCCCGAATGGCATCTTAGAGCCTAGGGCTGTTGCCCCACCCCACCAGCGTTCGCCAGGCAATGCATGGGTGTTGGTGACGTGTTGGGCTTGTGATGCGATGGCGAAGAGCAAGCCGAGGAGGAGGGAAAGGATGCGATGGTGCATGTTGTTTTGAGGGAGTTAAGGGGTAATGGGGTTAGGCGTTAAACCTAATGCTTTGCTATTTTTCGCTCTTTTCTGTCGGATGGGTCGGATTTTGTCGGACTGGCCAGACAATTCAGACAAGCTGGCTGGTCCGAAAGAGGGCTTTTATCCTTATTTCGCCACATACTCTAGCGTGAAAGGCGTTGAACCCTTGGCCTTAACCTCATCGTTAGGCATTATTTCGATGCCGTCTTTCAGGTCCATTACCACCTTATAATATCCTGCTCCACTTGGAATGGTGAAGCTGCCAGGCCCACCTCCGGGGTTTGCATACGGCGTGTTGAACGCCTTGTTGGGCAAACGCAATGCCTTACCACCGCGCGGATAGGTTACGTAGAAAGCCACATCGCCGCCCCATCCGAAGTTATAGAACGTGGCTTCGTATGTTCCTTTGTCGGTACGAGCCAGTGGTATCACCTTTTCGGCGTTCCAAACGATGTCTGTTGCGTCTTCCCTAAGGGCCAGACTCCAGCCATCCAGGTAGATGAATTGTGGGTAAGCCGAGGTGGGACAGGCGTAAAACTCGCCGTTGAAGAGGTCCATACGCACATAATAGCGTGCATCGGCGGTGCGCAAAGTCCACGTGTCGTTGCCCACACCATCAAACAAATCGGGGTTTCCCTTAAAGGAAGCAAGACTGAAAGCGGCCGAAACGGTTTGGCCTTTTTTCATCTCCATCATCCCTTCGTAAACATAATTGTTGCCCGACTTGATGTTCAGCGTCTGACCATTGAGGGCAATTGCGGGTTGCATCTGCTGTCCGTTGACCGTCACTTTGCCGTTGGCAAAGGTCAGCGACTTGCCATCTCCGCTCACTTTCACCACGGTGCAGATGCCCTTTTCGAACTCGGCACGTATGGTGAAATGGCCTTTATCGGTGACGGGGAAGCCCTTTTGCTTGTCGTCGGTCTTGCTCATCACGATGTTCTTACCATCCCAAAGGATGTAGTTTCCTGTTGAAGGCTGCTTCAAACGGAACGTTCCAGGGGCGGTGCTTCCCCACATTCCCACTTCCGGGTCTTCGCCTTCGGGTGCTGTCCAAGTGTAATACTGGGCGTCTTCATATCCAAAACCCTTCATTGCCATCTTGGCTTTAGGCTCTTTTATCTCGCCATCTTTCCAGTGTCCAGATATAGTTCCGAGGATGTAATAGCTCTCACTGGCGGCCAAAGGAGCCCAGAAATGCTTCTCACCCTTGCTCAATTCGAACGTAACGGGGTTGAAAGAAACCTTGAAAGACGCGTCCACATCGGCGCCAATCACGATAGAATCTTTGGCCATTGTGGTTATTTCGCCGTCTTTTTCGCCCCAGTAAATGCCCGAATTGTCGGGCGTTGCGGCCACAATCCCTTTGGTGTTGGCAGGGAAAAAGATGTCGTCGGCCACCGTAAACACATCGCCATCCTTTGTCAGCGGGTACACTTCGCCCGTTGAAAGAAAGAGATAAAGCTCGCTGAACGTGGGTGGAGCAACGTTGTTGAGGTCGAAAGTCTGCACCAGTTCGCCGTTTCGGGTGTTGTCAAGCCGCACTTGCAGCTTCAGGTTTTCCGTCTTTGCGTTCTTGGGAAGTGCCACAAGCAAGTCGGTATTCACGTTAAAAGTCTTGCCCAAGAGGCTTTGTTGCTTTCTCACGAGCGTGTCGCCGGCGGCGTTGGTGATGGTCATCACGTATTGTTCGAGGTTACGTTCGTCGGTCATTTGGCCCGAAACGTTCACCTTCTCGCCGTAAATCAGGCCGTCTTGGGGTGTCACTTGCAGTTGCATAGCTGGCTTCGGACCGTTTTTCTCTGTGCTTTCAGCATTGTTGTCGTCGCTACATGCCGCCAAAGCAAAGGCCAATGGCAGCACGAGGGTGCAATAGATAGGCTTGAACATCATGTTAAAGTTTAAGTTATGCTTTTAAGAAAATGTTTAGTTTATACAGGCATCGCAACACGATGAGTACGAAAATGCCCTGGGCTGCCGCCCCCAAAACGGGGTAATAGTCGCCCAAGAGGGGCTTAAGACCATAGCAAAGCGAGTCGGTGAGTGAGTCGAAACGCACGTATTCGCCCAAGACGTAGGCCACAAGCGAGTTTGTTCCGTACACTTTGAGCCACATCAGGCCGCGCGTATGCCCACGCATGTCCACCCAATAATAGGCTGCGGCCATGAGCAGAAAGCAAATTCCGCCTGCAAGGAAGGTCATCGAGGTGCTCCAGATGTGTTTGATGATGGGCACGACAGGGCTTAAGGCGAAAGCTAAGACGATGAGTCCAACGCCCGAAAGCAGCAATATGCGCAGCTTACTTTCGGGCGTACGCCCCGTGCGAAGCACCACTCCGGCTAGGTATCCCAGGTAAACGGTGCCCACAAAGTTGAGCGATGAGAGTATCCAAGTGTAGTGATAGGTGGGGTCCCAGCTCCACTTGTCGCCGCTCCATACCACACCATCGCGCCAACGACCCAGCACCTGGCGGTCTATTTCTTCGCAAATGTTGGCGTCGATGCTGAAATCCATCTGCCCCCAAAAGGCGAAAACGGCCACGTAGGCCACCATGCAGCCCACCACAACGGCCAACTGCGTGCGCCAAGAGGTGTAAACGAAGAGCAACGCCACCACCACATAGCCCACGGCGATGCTTTGAAGCGTGTTGCTATAAAGGTGAAGTTGGCGCGCATAAAGGGCAAGCAGGTTGCCTTGAACCACCATTCCCAACACCCACAACACCACAAACCGCTTGAGCAACCGCAAGAGGAACGAGGCTCCGGCTTTGCTTTCGCCCCGCTGATACTTGCCCATAGAGAAGGGAATGGTTATTCCCGACATGAACATGAATAGCGGCATGATGATGTCCCAAAAGCAAAAGCCCTGCCAAGGCACGTGGGTTATCTGCCCATAAACGGCTGCGCCGAATGTTCCGGGCGCGGGTTGGCAGACTTCCAACCACTGATACACCACGGGTTGCAGTAGCACAAGGAAGGCTAAGTCCATGCCGCGGAGCAGGTCGAGCGACAACAAGCGAGACGACTTGCCCGTGCCAGCCGCGCCATTGTCCGCCGTTGGTGCGGTTATGCCTTGTTTCTCGCCACCGTTTGGCGTTGTCGGGGCAGCGTTGGGATGAGAATTGGGATGTGTCATGAGCCTTTTTGGAGTTATAATTTATTCAAGTCCACGTTCATAAGGTGGTGAACCAGGGCGTGTCATGAGCCTTTTGGGGGTTATTCTTGATTGCGTATGGCGTGCTATGGCTGTTAAGTCAGGGCGTTATGCCCCACATTTAGCGTTTCAACTTCACGAAGACGAGAGGCGAAGTGCCAGGTTTGGCATCCTTGTTGTTGTCAACATCGAGCGTGATGTTCAAGTCGTTGTCGCCCCATTGGCGGTCGTAAAGGGTGGTATTGGCCAACTGCACGGCGTATTCAGACATCTTTTGCAGCTTCTCATCAGCGTCGGGCATCCACAACAACAGCTTATATTGCCCCTTGGGAAGCACAGCTGGCAACCTTAATTTGAGCTTTATCTCCACGGGATTGCCGGGTTGAATGGTGCGAAGGTCGATGTTTGTGTTCACCACATAGTCTTCCACGCCGTTCAAGGGGCGAAGAATGAGGAAGGCAGGACGCGCGTTATACATCGGTGCCGTGCCCTGATTGGTGAACCAAAGGCGAAGGTCGACATCGCTTCCTGGGGCGTTATTCTTCGAGAAAGCTGCCTTTTGCAAGGCCAAACGATAGCCCAAAAACTTCTTCATGTTGGCGAAAAAGCCACCTACCTTCCACGTGTCGAGCAGCTTTTTGTAGTAAGCATCGTTCAAGAACGACCAATGCAGACGTTGCACTTCTGCCCAAGCTTCTGCCCCAGTGGCCCATTTCTTACCCGCAGCAGGCTCGTTGGCCTCTCCTCCCAGTGGCACATAGAGAGCCTCTTGCGCCACATACGCCTTGTCTTTCTCGATGTTGATGTACGTACCTTGGTTGGTTTCGTCGGCCATGAAGGCATCGTTGTGGTGTCCAATGCGTGCGGCAGGTGTGTTCTTAAAGGCAGTGTGCAGGGTAAGCGGCGTGTCGTTGTGCACGAAGTCTTGCTTATATTTGGGCGTACGCACTTGGATGCAGCGGCTTTCGGGCAGCACTTCGAGCCATTTGTTCAGCACTTGGCGGTAGGCTTCGGCGTTATTCAGCTTGTGCGAAGAGTAATACCACTCGCCCCATGCGCCGATAAAACCGGCCTGCACGCAGGCAATCACCCCCACATGCTTGTGCAACATGGGTTTCATTTGCTCCAAATGGCGTAAGATAATGTCCATCGGAGCATCCTCACCATTCGCTTTATCGGTGTAAGCGAAACGCAAAATGGCCTTCATTCGGGCATCGCGAACGCTCTCCAAGTCCACTCCTAGCTTCGTAATGAACGTTTCAGGCAGTTCTTTGTTGCGAAATTCGGGCAAGTAATACATCAGCATCACCAATGTTTTGCCTTCGTTATACATCTGTCGCATTTCAGCTAAAGATGCAAACTTCTCTTTCCTGTCCATCTGTGTGTACAATCCCCGTTCCGGATTGCGTATGTCGTCGTTGTTTAGCCTGTAAGTAACGGTGGTTAGTTCCGTTTCGGGATTTGTCGTGTTCCCGTTGTTGGGGTCAGTTCCGTTGTTGTCGCCCCCGCAAGCAGCGGCCAAAAGCGTGGCGGCTGCAAGCAATATGCCTTGTCTTATATTCATGTGCTGTTGTTATTTAGGCCTGGCCGCGTGCCTTGAGCGCGGCCAAGCGGGTTGTTATTGGTATCCTTCGTTTTGCTTCACTGCGCCTTTGCCGTCGATGATGGCCGAAAGGGGCAGCGGATACACCTCTTTATATTCCTCGGCGTAAGGCGAGTTGTTGATTTTTTTCACCCACGGAATGAACTTATGATGCCGGATAAGGTCGGCGCGGAACTGTCCGTTCTCGCACCAGAACTCGTGCCAGCGTTCTGTTAGCAACGCATCTAGCACCTTTTCGGGGGTGTTGAGGGTGGTAGCAGTGAGATTGTCGATGCCGGCACGCTGCCTAACCACGTTGATGAGGTCCACGGCTTCCTTCAAGTCGTTGGCTGTAGCCCCCTCCTTTTGCGACAAAGCCTCGGCCAACGAGAGGTAAACGTCGGCATAGCGATAAAGGATGAGGTCGATGTCTGACGCTCCGCTGGATGCTTTCACCTTTGGGTCGTAGCCCATTTTCAAGGCAATGGGGCCCACAGCGAGTTTCGATTCTGGCGTATTTCTGTCTATCACCGCACCTGTAGAGCTGGTATAGGTTGTCAGCAGCTTTGTTCGGCGCACGTCTTTGGCCTCGAACGAGTCGTAAAACGCCCAAGTGCTGGTAACAGTTCCCCATCCACCCGTCATGTCGCCTTGGTCAAAGTCGGTGGGAAGCACCATCATGTGCCATTGGTTGATGTTCGGACCGGCATAAGAGCAAGGCAATGCGTAGATGATTTCCTTGTTGGCCGACCCCTGTCCGCCCAATTCGAACATCTTCACATAGTCTTTTTGCAGTTGGTATCCATAGTCTGGCAACATCAGTTCGCGAGCCAGCGTTTCCACTTTCTTAAAGTAGTCTTTGCTGATTGGCGTTTCGTGCAGATACAAACGTATGAGCAACATCTTGGCAAAGCCTCGGCTGAAGCGTCCATATTCGGCCTTTGAGGGCATGGGAAGGTGCTCGGCGGCAAAGAGAAGGTCGTCTTCAATGAACTTCACCTGCTCTTCTCGCGAGAGTCTTGCCAGCGATTGCTCCTTCAAGGGGCTCTTCAACACCTCCAATGGCGCGATGACCAGCGGACCATACATGTCGTAAAGCGTGTAAGTGAGAAAGGCTCGGGCGCATCTCACCTCGGCTTCGTAGGCCTGTTTCTTGCTTTCGGCGATGGGTGCATTGGCAATGTCGTCCAGTGTCAGCGTGCAAGTGCTAATCTTGTTGATGTATCCTTCGCTGTAATCGTCGGAAGGGGGAGTGGAATAAAACCAAGTTATCTCTTGGCTTGTGGGGAAGAAGTTGAGTTCGGCGGCCATTTTCTGTGCTCCGAAGTCGCCGGTGAGCGTGCCCGTTGTGCAATCGTTGACAAACATAACGCCTTTCTCGGAGGGCGTATAGATGCCATCCCACCAGTTGGGTCGCAGTGGTCGGTAGCAATTAATCACCAAGGCCTGCACGTCTTCTTCGTTCTTGGGGTAGTTGTTCGGGTTAATCTCCGAATAGTCTATGGGCGTGAGGTCCGAGCAAGCCGTTGCGAAGGCCATGCCCAAGGCGGCTAATATCATGTAGAAGCTGTTTATCTTTTTCATCGTTTCAAGGTTTTGCGGTTAGAATGTAACGTTGATGCCCAGGCTATAGGTGCGGGCGTTGGGGTAAGCAGCCGCATAATAGTCGGTTTCGGGGTCCAATCCTTTATACGGAGTGATGCAAAACAGGTTGTTGGCACTGAGCGAAAGGCGCACGCGCTGCAACACCTTGGTTTGCGAAATCCATGTGCGCGGCAGCGTCCAGCCAAGGCTCACGTTGGTTAGCCGCACGAACCATGCCCGCTGATAGTACCAGTCGCCCGAGGTATAGTTGTTGTTCCATCCGTTGAACGATGCGGGTTGCGTTGTCGAAGGGTTGTCCCAGGTCCAGCGGTCCTTAATCTTTCGAAGGGCATTATAGCCATATCGTGCCAAGTCGCCGCCGCCAAGACCGTACGCCATCTCGGTGGGGTCCTGCATGCGCCGGCCAAGCATGCCGTTGAATTGTATGTTGAGGTCGAAGTCTTTGTAACGCAGGGTGTTGGTAAGTCCTGCAAGGCACAATGGATCTTGCGAGCCAAGCAGCACGTTGTCGGCATCGTCGATGATGCCATCGGGCGCGCCAGTGAGCACAAATCGCCCGTTTTCGTCCACGATGGGTTGCTTGTCCTTGCCACGGGCGTAGCCGTTGATGTCCTTAATCACTATTTCTCCCGGTCGCAAGTCGGGTTGTGCGTCGGGTGCTTTCTCGCCAATCTGTAGGATATGGTCGGCTCTTCGGGCGTAAATGGGGCGTATGGGGTCGTCCACACGTTCGTAGATGCCGGGTTTCCAGTCGGGTGTGCGCTCCTTCCAACGGTCTTTATAGGCGGTAAAGGTAAAGTCGGTGTACCACTTAAAGTTCCTGGTGTCGATGTTTTTCGTGTTGATGGTCACTTCCACACCCGTGCTTTGGGTCTTTCCCACGTTGGCCATCACGCGCGGAATTTCTTGATACACGTTCAGGGGCTTATAGTTCAGCAGGTCTGAAATCACCTTATGGTAGAACTCCACGCTGGCCAGGATGCGGTTATTGAGGAAACCCATGTCCACACCCACGTTCCATTCGGTTGTCGTTTCCCATTTCAGGTCGGGGTTTTCGAGCCTCGAACGATACACGCCCATCACCTGTTCGTTGTTTTCTTTGTTGAAGGCTGCCTGCGTTGCATAGGTTGCGAAGGCGTTGGTGCCGATGTCCGAGTTGCCTGTTTGTCCCCAACTCAATCGCCATTTCAGCATGCTGAGCCACGCAAGGGGCTTCATGAAGGCTTCTTCGCTCATGGTCCAGCCCAACGCCACCGAGGGAAAGTAGCCCCATTTGTGGTTGCGTGCAAACACACTGGCACCGTCGGCACGCATTGTAGCCGTGACGTAGTAGCGTTCTTTGAGGATGTAGTTGGCGCGGAAGAAGTAACTCTCCATCTTGTTTTTGCTATATCCCGAGCCCACGCGCTTCTGTCCCGTGCCTGCATCCAAGTTGTGATAGGTGAAGGCATCGGTAAGGAAGTCGTTATTGCCAGCTCGCGATGTCTTCAGTTCAAACTGTTCGTAGGATGTTCCGGCCAATAACGAGAGCTTATGCACATCATTAAAGGTGCGTGTGTAATGGGCTGTGGCCTCCAGCAGGTATTGGTTGTTGTCGTTGTTGTACACATCGGCGTTGCCGTTGGCATCTCTTCCTGCCAGAGTTGTTTTGGGTTCGTAGGTTCCGCGGAAGATGTTGGCGCGGTCCATGCCTGCATTGAGCTTCAGCGTAAGGCCTTGCAGCGGGTTCACTTCAAGGAAAATGTTGCCCAGAAGTCGGTCGGTGCGTGCCTCATCGGTGTTGTTGAGCAGCGAATAGGGGTTGGGTTGCGTGCCTAGCAGAGGGTTAATGGGGTAAGTGTTGGTTGCTGGGTCGTAGGCTTTGATGTGCGGTCCCATCTGAACGGCGGCCCTTATCATGCCCGATTTCTCCCAACGCTCACCGCCCAACTGCGTGTTGTTGTTGTCAATGCGTGTGAGGGTGAGGTTAAGCCCCAGCTTGAAGATGTCGAGGAAGGTTTGGTCTACGTTGGTTTTCAGCGTGTAGCGTGTCATTCCCGAATGGCGGATGATGCCTTCATTGTCGAAATAGTTGAGCGACAGCATGTATTTCGTGCCTTTAGAGCCGCCCCTAACGCTCAAGTTGTGTTCTTGCACATGTCCGTTTCGCGTGATGAGCCCCAGCCAGTCTGTTCCTTCGCCTGCGGCGGCAATCTGTGCTTCGGTGTAAGGCTGCGTGTAGGCCAGACCGTTTTTGGGCGAGCGCAACGCTTCTTCAAGCGATTTGCCGCCCCAAGGGCCAACGCCGTTCTCCCACACCCAGTATTCCCACGACGATTTGTTTTTCTCAACCATCCATTCTTTGAGCGAGAGCATGTCGTAATTGTCAGAATACTTCTGGAACGAGTAGTTATAGGAGTAGTCCACCTGCGGTTTGCCTTCTGCACCTCGCTTGGTTGTGACGATAACCACGCCGTTGGCCGCGCGCGCACCGTAGATGGCTGTTGCCGAAGCGTCTTTAAGCACCTCCACGCGTTCGATGTCGTTGGGGTTAAGGAAGTTGAGCACGCCTTGCGTGCCGGGGTCCATGCGGTCGTTAACGCCTCGTGGCTGGTCTATCTTTGCAATGGGAAATCCGTCTACCACGTACAGTGGGTCGTTTTTGGCGTTCACCGAGCCGGCTCCGCGCACAAGTATGTCGAGTCCGCCGCCTGGTTGTGCCGAGTTTTGCCGCACATAAAGTCCTGCGGCCTTGCCTGCAAGGGCGTGAGCAGCGGATGCAACGCCGGCCAATGCCACATCGGAGCCCTTTACAGACGAGATGGCACCCGTGAGGTCGCGCTTTTTCATCTGGCCATAACCCACCACAACCACCTCGTCTAGCGAGCGACTGTCTTCGCTAAGCGTGATGTCGAGCGACGCTTTGGCTTTCACTTCCTGCGAAGTGAAGCCGATGTAGGTGATGGTAAGGCTGCTTCCCACGGGAACGGTGAGCGAAAAGCGGCCGTCGATGTCGGTAACGGTGGCTATTTTCGAGCCAACCACCTGCACTCCTGCGCCAATCACGGGCTCGCCGTTGGCATCATGCACATAACCTGTAACGTCTATGGTGTTAACGGGCGCAAGTTGCGTGGCCGTGGGCAAGGCATGGCTCTCGGCTCTTGCGCTGCCGGGCAGGCAAAGTGCCGCACTACCCGCCAGAAAAAGGGTAGCAAGGCAGTAATTCACTTCATGGCGTACTTTCATATCGTTGCTGTTTAATGAATAGTTTGCGGTTCTTAGTCAATATTAGTGCTGTAAAATTATGAACTTTAAACTACATTTCCAATTATCCCATGCCGTTTTAATATTTATAAACATAAATTGATTAGGGTTAAGCGTTTCTCAACCTTGTATAGAATGCCCCCTTGAAGATGGTATTAGTGCGTGTGCGGTTGCAGCGTTCGCACAAAGAGGTAGTTGCTTGTGCGAGCAATGGCATAGCTTGGAAGGCATTGGAGCAACAGCGCTGGGGGAAAGCGGCATGCCAGAAACAGGCTTTAGCAGATGGTGTCCGCAGAAAGAGTTGGTGCGCGCAGTGATGTTGTGTCGGGTATAGAACGCGGGAAAAGTAAAATATTCCGCACAAATTTTAACATTATGGCTGCCTTCGCGCGCCGTAATTTGCCCATCGGTCGCAAAAAACGCATTCTCGCATGGGGTTGTTGCCGCTTTTAACCTGCCTTTTGGTACAAGACACGAGCTAAATACCCCACTTAGCTGTGCTTTTTGCATCAAAAAGGCATGCGAAATGCGGCACTTAGCACTGCTTTTTCATGCAAAAAGCCTTGCTAAATGCACCATTTTGCAGGACGATGTTCGGAAAAGGCATCGTTTCAGGCAGACGAAGGGAGTCTGAATGGTATGACTTAGGGGGAAAAACAGGGAAAAACACGGAGGAAAAAATTCATCGCGCACACAATCTAGAGAAGCTAAACGATGCAAAATGCCCCTTTTTGCTTGTGTTTTCACTCAAAGGGCATTTGCAGAAGAAGGGAAAAGTAGGCGTTTTGCAGGTTTTAAGGCCTTGGGGAATGCTAGAATTGTGCGCGGAGAAAAGATGTTTTGTCAACAAATAAGAACAAGATTATAAATCAATACGGGATAAGAACCAGTCATTATGTCAACTACCGCAAAGCGGTTGTTGAGTCATTCATCCCTCATCGCGACAAAACACTGTGCAAAAGCAGATGTCCCTTATCCCAAACTGCGTAAAATTGTGATTGCCGTGGCTACAAAACATGCGCTACCTAAAGAAAAACAAAAACAACACAAAACGATAACGGGGAGCAAGCAATTGTGGTTGCTTGCTCCCCGTTGTTGGAATACCGCCTTAAAGGCTGATAATGGACTCCTTTTTATTGGTTAGGGCCATCTACTTTCCATAATGCTTGCCCCATTTTTCGTGATTCAGGTTCAACTCCACCATTTCCTAATCTCACCTCTCTACTGTTAAAGTAAAGATAAAAAGCCTGTTGGCTCAAATAGGCACTTGCCGATTTTGTCCAGAAGAATCCGTTTGTGCCTAGACCAGACAAAGTCCCGTTTATGTAACAACCCAAAGCAGGAAGGAAGAAATAGTCCTTTAGCACATTTGTTCCAGGCCTACCCTTTGCTATGGTTTTGTTTGCACCACCTCCATCTGTATACTGGTTTGTATAATCATACATTTTACCATTGTCAAGACGATATCCATTTTTAAGATTTGCTTGGCTTATGCCGTTTTCTGAAGCAATAACGCTTTGCTTCTTCAGCCATAGTCCACCGGTGCGCAAATGCCCCCAAATAGTCCACAACGTGCTTTCATCCCAATGTGGGTCGCCTTTCATTGCATACCACTTACATTCGTTGGCATTAGGACAATCTTTAGCCTTGTTCGTAGCATTCAATGGACCAGAACCTGAAATCTTATTATACCATCTGTCTGCATCAGATGCTGCGGGGTAATTAGCTCCTGAAAGGCCATTGTTTTTAGGCTGGGTTGTTTGGCCATACCAATAATCCTGCTTTGCATCCCAAGTGTAATACAATTGCGAGTTGAAGTTGCGTACGGTGATGTCGGGCGAAATGTCATAGAACTGATTAGCAATATAGTTTTTAGACTTCACCACCGATGTTACAACACCTTTCACTTTCGTAACCGTATCTATGAGATGATACCTGACTATAAGCTTATGAGCACCTGGCTTAATTACAATGAATGCACCATTTTGGTCAACCTTGGCAGTGCTATTATCTAATTTAAAACCGTTGGGACGACCAACACCACCTCCTAAATTAAGAGTAATGGTATTTTTGCTGCCATATCCGTCTAATTGCTTCGTATCAGGGTTGAGCGTGAAATCACCTGCAAGGTTATTATCCGATGTCACTTCAATCTTACTGATGTAGGTGGTTGTAAATTGTTGGCTAGTTCTGGGCAAGAAGCACAAATAAGCCACCTTATGATCAAGCTTAAACTCAAATTGACCGCCATTCTTAGTGGCTACGGCCATACCACAGTCGCCAGCTTCCCCAAAGTGCTTGGTGCTGTTGGGTTCTGCTTGATTCTGTGTGTCGGCGATGGTTACATTATTATTGGTCTTATTCTTACCAGGATAAAACACAGTATAAGTGTTGCTTTTGGCGAAAGAGCCAGGCACCATAAACTTAAAGCTAGCCTGTTTGTCGGCCGTTACCATATTATTGCTGGCTTGATAAGTGTTGTTGTCGTCTAAAACATATATTTTGTCGGCATTTTCCCAAAAGAAATCACCATCAGGATAGCTCATCGAAGTGCGCGTCGCAGCACTTTTTAGAGGGGCGAAAGCTGTAAGGGTCTTGGTTTCTGTGTTGCTTTTGTTGTCAAGACGTTCCTGTGCAAGGTCGTCTATGCTTGTTTGGCATCCCGCCATCAGAGCAACAAGGGCTGTAGCTGCAGCGAAACCTTTTATATTCTTCATTGTTACTTGCATAATTCTATTGATTTTCTCTTTTAACGTGAAATTATCGCATCCTAAACATTAATTGTAATTACTGCTCTCATCCTCGTCAAACTCCACATCCGACCCTTTTTCAGCTTTATTATGCTGGCCGGGGACAGAAGCATCGAGCAGAGTCACTGCTTCCACACTTACGATTTCAACTTGGGGCTTGGCATACAAGCTCTTTTCTAATTCTTTCTTTTTCATATTTGTTAGCTATGTACCTAAATACTATGTATTTTCGCCGACAGTTATCATATATAAACAATAAGCAATCACAATCGGATTTGAGCAATTGCCAGCGACAAACTTAGATAATAAGAGGACATCCCTTGAGGATGTTCTTCACTTCTCCCTACATTTAAACGGGTGCAAAGGTACGCATTCTTTTTGAAATGACCAAAGAAAATGCAAAAATATGTTATTTCGCCGTTAAGTTATTGCGCTTCAACAAATAATCGCCCTGCGCAAAGCAGCTACTTTTTAAGGGCCAGCCACATGCAGCGACAGTGTTGATTGGCGTCAAATGGAGGGGAGAAAGCCCACATACAACAAGGGCAGAAAGCAACACTTTGAAGGCGCACGCACGGCTTAAACAAGTGTTGTTTATACTTATTTTATGCAAAACGCAACATTTTTTTCGCATTTCATTAAAAAAATCACAGAAAAGCTTGGCGGTTATCAAGCAAATCACTATCTTTGCCAAGTACTTAGTAATCTTTGGAAGAAAGAAAAAAGATTATCTCATGATGCGCGTTTTTTACAAACGCATACCAAAGTGGGCGTGTGAGCTTTGAAACCTGCCACATGCCAGAAGAAAGAATGACGCCAGTTTTAACAACTATTCAATAGAAGGATTAGAAAGGATTAGAGAAGAGAGCCAAGAAACGTGTAGCGCAGGGTGGCAATGCCTGCCTTCTGCACACAATGACAAAGGCACATCCCTTTCACCATCCTGCTTTTGATGTTGTTAACGTGCGTGGCCTTGGGGCGCAAATATCTCTCATTGTTCCGCTTGGCGCGGGACACCTAATATGCATATGGCCGTGGCTAAAGAAATCCTCGCGAAGGATTGCCGTGAAAGGACGCAACACAAGCCTGGCCGTAAGGAATAATCTAAACTGTTGATGTATGAAAAAGGTAGTATTGTTTGTTTTTATGCTTTTGCAGCTCTGGGCTTGCGGGCAGGTGAAGTATCGTGAGGTGCTTAGCCTGGCAGACGAGTTTGTGTCGAGCCTCGAAACCGACTATCAGAGCTACGGGCTTCTTGGCGGCGTAGAAAAGATTAAGTACACGCGCGATGGCCTTTACCAGGTGTTCCCAATGGGAAGGCTCATCAATGTGAAAATAGACAGCATGGCCTCTGACGACGATTACGAACAATTGAGACAGGCTCTGGCAGCTCATTATTCAGACGACGGACGCGTTAAGCAGGTGTACAGATGCAACGCCGGAACAATAATGATCGACTGCCGTAACTGACGGCTCAACGCTGGAGCGGCTTTAACAACGAAGCCTCACAACACGCTTCTACAAACCAAATGGCCTTGCCATGAAACAATGGTATTGACAGGCACTAAGCCGTTGGCTGGCTAGCTGCACGCCCATATCATCATGCGGAATGCACTTTTGCCATCACGATGCTTGAGGTTAATCATCGTGATCAGTGCTTTTTGTCATTACACCTTGCGTTGCACAGGTATTATTATCGCCGGCAACAAGGCCATTGGAGGGCGAAGACGAAAGGGCCGAAGAAGCGACTAACCGCTTCTTCGGCCCTTTATGCGTTCATTTTCGGCTGCTTTGCCGCACTTTATAGAACCTGGTTACAAAGTCCAAGGATTAGTGCCAAGATGCATTTGTACCGTTTCGTCATCCTCGTCTTCCTCTTCGAAAGCAGGCGCGGGCTTGCTCTCTATTTGTTTACTTGGGTCGAATTCTCCATCTACACCCGGACTGGCTGTTATCATAAGGTTCTCTCCACTCAACAAAACCAGCTCTATGCTTGGCGCTATATATTCTTTCTTTTCCATCATTTCCATATCGTTACTTGATGATTTACTTTGCGACCCCCTTGGATAAACACGCCCCGTTGCGGATTGCTTACACGCTGGCCATTGAGGTTATAGAACACGTTATCAACGGAACTTGGAGCTTCTATCGCCGAAATTCCAGTAGTAGTGTCGAGGTCTGAGTAGTGGAAGTCCACCTTAGCTCCAGCAGGCAGGCTGCCAATCGTGGCATACGCCCGATGAATGGTAAAGGGATTGATGGCCGTAGTGGCCTTTTTGAACTGCCCGCCCTGCATCACGTACACAGGAGAAGCAGATGTAGCCTGCACAACGGCTGGGTTAACCACCACGCCTTTCATGATGTTGTCGGCAATATTGTATGCGGCATCATCATATTCGCCGATGGCATAATAGAAATCGGCAGGCGTTGCCTCTTTGTCTAGCACCTTCAACAGCACGCCTGTGTTGGCAGGAACGTATCCATGACTGCCGCTTCGGCCGCCGTTCAGGTCAACACTCGACATCCTAACGTGATAAGTAGAAGTGCCATAGTCGCCATTGCCCTGCTTCACGTCGCCAATCTTGGAAACAAAGGCGGCGATGTCGGTGTTGCCTTGCTCTGTTTTGTAGATGCTGAGGTCGACATCGAACTCGCGAGCAAACGTTCCGTACTTCTTTTTGATGTTCACATCCTTGATGCGATAGTCGAGTTGTGCGGTGAAATCAAACGGACTTTCCACCTCTCCCGCTGTCGCTTGGCTGTAAACAGTCTTCTTCCAGGCCGATTTATAGGTGTCGAGGGCCGACCTCTTCACATATATGGCCGTGGTTTGGGCAAACTCGTTGTAGTTGGTGTTGGTTTCATCAAGCTCGAAACGCGTTGTGCTCAACATCTCTTTAGTGGGCTTGCTCTCGATGAAGAACACGCTCTGGATGGTGCTAGTGTTGGCGTGGATGTTGGTCATGAAGGCCTTTGCGCCGATGTACTGCACGTCTTTCTTCACCACCACCTCTTTCATTGCCGACGTTACGTGCTGGAAAGCATAGTCGCCGATGAGGCTTACGTTATAGTCTTTTCCGCCATTGTGCACACTTGTGGGGAGCACAAAGGTGTGGTCGGTGGAAGTAGTGCTGAGCAGGTCGACGGCATTGTCGGAAACAGCGATGTATTCTTCCGTTCCATCTTGGAAAGATGGGCTTATGGTGTGGAACTTCTGATAGAACGCATCGTTCTTGTAGTCGTCTAGCTTCTCTTTGCGCACCTGAATGTTAATGTTTGCGAACATGTCGGGTGCTTCCGTTCCATCATCGAAAGACCTTTCGCTGGGCTTTTGGTTGATGCTGTCTGCCTTAATCTTCTCATCACAAAGGAAAGTGATGGTGTTGAGGTTGGAACAGAGCCCGAAAGCGCGCTTGCCAATGGAAGTAACCAAGTTGGGGATGGTTACGTTCTTCAGCTTTTTGCAGTCTAAGAAAGCATAATCGCCGATGGCAGTGATGGATGGGGGCAAGAGAGTGAACTGCTCGTTGGCCTTTCCCGGGGGGAAGATGAGCAATGTCTTCTTGTCTTTGGAGAGTAGGTAGCCGTCAACGCTGGAATAGGTGGTGCTTTTCTTGCTCACATTGATAGCGGTGAGGTTGTTACAATACTTGAAAGCCTCGGGACTGATGTCTGTTGTGGCTTCAGACACGTTGATTGTAGCCAGCGCAGCGCAGTTTCTGAAAGCTTCGCGCTCTATTTTCTGAACGTTTGCAGGCACAGTGAAGTTTTGCAAGCCGCAATCGGCGAACGAACCCGCACCAATGACCTTGATAACAGCATCGGCATCAAAGGACACTTGTGCCAACTTGCTGCATCCGCTGAAAGCATTCAGCTCGATGTTGGCCACAGTCTTGGGCATATTGAAAGATTCGATGCGCGTGAGGTTGGCGAAAGCATTCTTCTTGATGGTGGTGAGTTGGCTCGTTCCCTCAAAGTTGAAGTGCTTCAGCCTCCTGTTTGAAGAGAAAGCATCGTCGCCGATGGTGGTTAGCATCGAACCATCGGGAACGTTTATCGTTTCCAAACTGTCGCATTGAATGAACGCTTTGCCTATCTCGGTGATTGATGTGGGCAATGTAACCTCTTTGAGTCGTGCGCATTGCCAAAAGACGTAATTATTTATCTTCTTGAGTTTGGATTTCTCGAGGAACTTAACAGCGGTAAGATTGTGGATGCTACGGAATGCTTGCTCGTTGATGTACTCCACGTTTGTGGGGATAATCAAAGCGGTGAGTTTGCGCGCATCCTTAAACGACTTCACGCCAATGGTCTTAACAGAAGAAGGAATGGTGTAGGATGTTTGGGGCTTTGCCAGCGGATAGAAATAGAGCGTTTCTTTGTTTGCGGAGAAAAGCACGCCATCTTCGGCAGCAAAGTCTGTGTTGCCTGCTGCCACCTCATAAGACTCGATGGCCTGACAAGCCTCGAAAGCGCCTTCTGCCAACCCCGTTTGCTTGAGGTCTTTGGGGATGGTTAGCCGCTTAAGGCCGCCAAGGGAGATGAGTGCAGAAACGTTTATCTTTGTTACTTGGTTAAAGTCGATGCTCGTCATGTAAGGATTGCTGGCGATTGCGTAAGAAGCAATTTCTTTAACGCCTACCGGAACAACATAATTCGACACCTTCTTGGCCTGCGGATAATTCACCAACCGAAGCAGTCCCTTGGTGAAGAGAACGCCGTCTTTCACTTCATAGTTGGTGTTGCCGCCGGGAGCAATCTCAAACTCTTCCAAATCGCGTAGCGTGGTGATGGATGGCCAACCTTCTTTCACCGACTTCAAGTTGGGAGGCAACACAACCTTCTTCAGATTTGGTACAGTGGTGAAGGCATTGTGGTTAATGGAGGTAACAGCTGCATCAATGGCATAGCTTGTTCCGCCAGTCTTTGATAGGATGTTCGAGGGAACGGAGCGCAAGTCTTTCTTACCTTCAGTGTATAGCACGCCATTTGCATCCGAATCAAAATAAGGATTGGCAGCATCAACCTCGCATTCCGGATTTCTAGGCAAGCTAACCCACGCGGTATTAGAAATGTCGGCTACGTTTTTGGGAATAAAAACCTTCGAAAGATTGGCATTCTTAAAGCTACTTTGGGTTAACGACACGATTGTTTCGGACAATTGAACCGAGGTAACATTCTTATAGTCGCACGAATTGTCTGCGCCAATCTCTGTCACGGTGAACGTTGTTCCTGCACCATCATTGAAAGTGGCGGGAACAACCAAGTTTCCCGAAAAGGTTTCTTTCACACCCACCAACATCAAGGTGTGGCTTGGGGTAACGGTTAGCACTTTGTAGTAATAGTTGCCAAACGGAACTATTTGCTCTTTGGTGTAACCCCAAAGGTGAGTGGGAATTACTGCGAACAGCAACGCCAATAATAATAGTTTAATTTTTCCCATAATGAATGATTTAATAAAGTAATTGGACTGATTTGACATGTCGTTATCCAGGGTATGTGTGCCATTAGGCGGAGTAGAATTTATGAATGCCCACACTTTCGCCCCACACTGCACCTACAACTGTGAGGGTTAACGCTGTGTTGCTGGTGATAAGCAACATTGGCCGATGGCCAAAGCCCAGATGTATCCATACGCTGAATTTTGATGAACGGCGGTTTTTAATTATCTTGAACAAAAGAGCGGTGAGTTAACTAGCGTCAAGTGGGGAAACCTCAAACAGATCTAGTCTGCAAATCAGCAGGCGTTCGGGTGTGTGCCATACGCATTGCATTGACGAAAGAGCGCGCGACATTGGGGAAAGGGCGTGTGCCTTCTCGCTGGATTTGACCCAATTCAAAAGAGTAGTGCCACAAACACATCACTTGTATCTATGTCGCTCTACGCTGCATTATTGCCTTAAATTGCCATCGCTTGCCCGCTTTTTCAGCGGCATAGCCCACGATGTTCTTCAATAGGCAAGCCAACAAAACGCCCTGGCGTATGCTATGGTTACAGCGAAAGCGGCTTTTAACCCTACGTCTATGCCAACCCAAATGAGCAACGCCAAGCTTCTTTGCATTGCCATGTCGACAAAAACGCACCTTATCAGGAATGGGAAAGTGCCTTAGTTGCACTTAACATCCACAAGATTTGTCGTAGCAAACTACTTGATTGCATTACATACTCTTTGCCTGTTTCTCCCTCTCTTACGGCGAAACCGCCAACTCTAATTTAATGAAGAACGACATCTAAGAATAGTCTGCCGCCCGATTGTTGTTCAAATATCCTGCCCTTAAGGGCGATGGTAAACATGAATGATGGCCACTTGCCTTGTCCCAACTGCGTTAAGACTTTTTACGGCTTAAGTTAACCAATTGCAAAGTTAAGTAATTTTTTCGATATTGCCGGCTTTAAGGCTTCATTATTAAACAAAATAGCCGACAAACAGCCACATTAGAGCCTAAAACGGCGATTTATAAGGATTTATTACCAAACAGATGTTAACAGCTCGCCATGCAAAGGGCACGAACACTCATCGCATCCTTGCCCCTTGGCCTAACGGATAAGGTGTTTAGGCAAGAAGATAAAAGAGCATCTGGCGATGCACAACACGCACATACAAAATAAATTTGCCACCCTTTCGGCCTATTCGCCCCTGCCCTAGCCCTTCGCTAAAGGGGAAAGGACACACCATAATGTTCCTCATTGCCACCCCATCAACCCCGAACTTTGACCAATTGGCAGGATAACACATCCCGAGATGGCCTATATATATAAGGTGTACCTATACCTTGCCCACGAAAACGTCAAAAGCAGGCGGCACAAAAAAAGCGGCCACGACACTGGTTTACCAATGTGTGACCGCTGAATGCTGGTCGGGATGAGGCGACTCGAACGCCCGACCCCTACGTCCCGAACGTAGTGCGCTACCAACTGCGCTAAATCCCGAAACATTGCGTTTTGCATCTGCAAAGGTACACAAATTTCTGTAATTACTCCATTTTTTGATAGAAAAATTTGCCAGTATACAGAAAAAAGACTACCTTTGCAAACGCAAATCAAGAAGTAAAGGTGCCATAGCTCAGTTGGTAGAGCAAAGGACTGAAAATCCTTGTGTCCCCGG
>CAJPTO010000012.1 GCA_905373605.1 uncultured Prevotella sp. | reverse complement strand
TATATTATCTTTGCAAATAAATTGAATAAATATGTCACACCATAATTTAGACCGCTTAGATAAGAAAATACTGCAACTTATCTCGGCCGATGCACGTACACCTTTCTTGGAGGTGGCGCGTATATGCAAAGTTAGCAGTGCCGCCATACATCAGCGCATCCAGAAACTATCAAATCTGGGTGTCATCAAAGGCTCGCAATTCATTCTTGCCCCTGAAAAGGTGGGCTACGAAACCTGTGCTTATGTGGGACTTCACCTTAAAGACCCAAGCACATCCGACAAAGTGGCAGAGGCATTGGAGAAAATACCAGAGGTTGTTGAATGCCATGTACCCACTGGCCACTACGACCTCTTCATCAAATTGTACGCCACAAACAACCGCCACCTGATGTCCATCATCCACGACAAGCTACAACCGCTGGGACTTTCGGGCAGCGAAACCATCATCTCGTTTAATGCGCTCTTCGAAAGGCAGGTGTCTGTAGACCAAGTGGCCGTTGACGAAGAAGAGGAATAAGCACATAACACGAAACTGAAGCATGCGGCAATGCGACACAGGCGCAATGCATGGCCGCCCTGCACAACAAAAACAAACCACAACGCCCCGCCAATCGCCCGCAAAGGGCTGGCGGGGCGTTGTGGTTTTGCACGCCAAGGAAGCACAATCGGTTAAGCTTGGTTATGAAAGGTGCTTAATCCATGCGCGCCTTATAGTCTTCGTAGCCGAATGTCCGAAGCATTTCGAGTTCACCTGATGTGTGGACGATGGCCAACGCGGGGTGGGTTATGCCGTTAAACATGTTGGTCTTAACGGTGGTATAATGTATCATGTCTTCGAAAATCACGTTTTCGCCCACCACCAAGTCATGGTCGAACTGCCACGAACCCATGAAATCGCCCGACAAGCAGCTGTTTCCGCCAAGCCGATAGATGTGTTTTGCGCCGCCATTAACGGCAGCATCCAGTTCTAACGACCGCGCATTGCGCACCGCCGGTTGGTAAGGCATCTCCAAGCAATCGGGCATGTGGCAGGTGAAACTAACGTTTAGGATGGCCGTTTGTATGCCCTTATCCTCAACAACGTCTACCACCTGCGCCACAAGTGGGCCTGTCTGCCAAGCGAAGGCACTGCCCGGCTCAAGTATCACGTGCAAATGTGGATGGCGCGCCTTGAACGAACGCAGGGTGTTGACAAGCAAATCCACATCATAATCCTGCCGAGTCATCAGGTGTCCGCCGCCGAAGTTAATCCATCTCAACGCTGGAAACCATCCTGCAAACTTGCTTTCGATGTGCGACAAGGTTCTAACAAACACGTCGGCCCCACTCTCACAATGGCAATGGCAATGAAAACCCTCGATGCCCGTGGGCAATGTGCTTGGCAACCGTTCGGCAGAGAGGCCGAAGCGCGTGCCGGGGGCACAGGGATTATACAGCTCTGTTTCCACTTCCGAATACTCGGGGTTGACCCTTAGTCCGAAAGAGAGACTGTCATTTTGCGCTTTTGCCAAGCGCGCATAACGTTCATACTGGGTGAGCGAGTTGAAAGAGAGATGGCTTGAGCAACGTGCAATCTCAGCTATTTCATCATCGGTGTAGGCTGGCGAATAGGTATGCGCCCTTGAACCAAACACCTCAAAAGCCAAACGCGCCTCAGAGAGCGAGCTGGCTGTGGTGGAATGGATGTATTCACGGAAGATGGGGAACGTCTTCCATAAGGCAAAGGCCTTGAAAGCGAGTATAATCTCAACGTCGGCCCTTGCTGCCACCGAGGCAATAAGCTCCAAATTGCGCCTCAACTTGGCCTCCTCAACAATGTACATAGGCTGGCGCACCTCCTTGAAAGTATCAATATTAATCCTCATATATCAATGATTTGCGAATGCAAAGTTAACTTTTATATTGTTTAAATTGCAGGTTTGCCATAAAATTCCTACTTTTGCATGTGAAATAAATGGCTGCAATGAAGCTCGTAATTATGACAAAATCTACATTCTTTGTAGAGGAAGACAAGATACTTACCGCCCTTTTCGATGAAGGGATGGACAAGTTGCACCTATATAAGCCTGGTTCACAGCTTGTTTTTGCAGAAAGACTGCTGTCGTTAATCCCCGAAGGCTACCACGACAAGATTGTGGTTCACGAGCATTTCAGGCTGAAAAATGAGTACGATTTGGCCGGAATACACCTCAACACGCCCACAGAGATGGTGCCCAACGGCATCAAGGGGAAAATAAGCAGAACCTGCGAAGACCTCGACACGCTCAAAGAAATGAAGAAAAACAGCAATTACGTTTTCTTGCGGCGCATATTCAGCTGTACGGGCAACGCCGAAAAGCCCTCCTCGTTCTCGGTGAAACAACTTGAAGAGGCAGCCGACAAGGGGCTTATCGACAAGCGTGTGTACGCCTTGGGCGGCATAGACATAGACAATGTGCGCATGGCCAAGGAACTGGGGTTCGGAGGTGTGGTGGTGTGCAGCGACCTTTGGCGGCGCTTCGACATACACAACGGCACCGATTTTCGTGATTTGCTCACCCTTTTCCGTAACTACCAAAAAGTTGTAGGATAACAAATCGTTTGGCAAAAAGGCAAAAAGACAACATCAATCACATAAAATCCATTAAAGAAATGAGTGAAGAAAACTCTTTTTTAATTTTTTCTGGCACGAAAAGCATGTATCTTGCCGAGAAGATATGCGCTAGCCTTGGTTGCCCGTTGGGCAAATTGGTGGTGACACACTTTTCGGACGGAGAGTTCTCTGTGTCGTATGAAGAGACGGTGCGCGGCAGAGACGTGTTCTTGGTGCAAAGCACGTTCCCCAATTCTGACAATCTCATGGAGCTGTTGCTCATGATTGACGCGGCCAAAAGGGCTTCGGCAAGAACCATCAACGCCGTTATCCCCTACTTCGGATGGGCAAGACAAGACCGCAAAGACAAGCCGCGCGTAAGCATTGGCGCAAAGCTCATTGCCGACTTGCTGCGCGTTGCAGGCATCAACCGCTTGATAACAATGGATCTACACGCCGACCAAATACAAGGTTTCTTCGACATCCCCGTAGATCACCTTTACGCCTCGGCCGTTATCTTGCCTTACCTGGAGAGCCTGAAACTAGACAATCTGGTTATCGCCTCGCCGGATGTGGGCGGCAGTAAGCGCGCTAACACCTATGCCAAATACCTTGGCTGCCCACTGGTGCTATGCAACAAGACGCGCGCTCGCGCCAACGAGGTGGAGAGCATGCAGATTATCGGCGACGTACAAGGCAAGAATGTGGTGCTTATCGACGACATGGTGGACACTGCCGGTACGATTGCTAAGGCCGCAGACGTGATGATTGCTGCCGGAGCAACTAGCGTTAGGGCTTGCGCTTCACACTGCGTGATGAGCGGACCCGCTTCAGACAGGGTGCAAAACTCATCGTTGGAGGAAATCGTTTTCACCGACTCCATCCCCTACAACAATAATTGCGCCAAGGTTAAGCAACTCTCTGTGGCCGACATGTTTGCCGAAACCATCCGTAGGGTTGAGTCTAACCAGAGCATTTCTTCACAATATCTGATATAATTGGCGTGCAAGGCATTGCACACCCAACAAACAATAAAATTCGGCAGTGGGGTTTGGCTTTGCTAACCCCTGCCAGATTTTTCTTTTTCTAAGCAAACCAGCCCACTTCCAAGGCAGAAGTCGTCTTGCCTTTTCTTTCCTTTTGGCGTAAACATCCGCGTTTTTCAGCATACAAATGGGCTAGGATGTCAATTTTCACATCCAGTATTTCGTACATGGGAGGAGCGTTTCATTTGGTTAAGAAACGCGAAGATTGATATAAGTTCCTCCCACTTTATAGGAATATCAAAACTTAGGACTGTCTTACAAAGTAAGCATTCAACAGGTTATGAGCAAACATTGCAGGCCTTTTCTGCTTTGTGTGCAAGCTGAATTTGCACAATCAAAAAACAAACACCGCCTTAATTGCCGCTTACAACAAACCCCTTATGTCGCACATTTGCGTGATAACCATCTCTACTTCAGCATCGGTCATCGTGGGATTTAAGGGCAAGCTCAGTTCTTCACGATGTATGCGCTCGGTAAGCGGTAGCGAAAGGCTGTTCCACTGGGCATAACATTTCTGACGATGCGGCGGAATGGGATAATGGATGATGGTTTCAATGCCCCTTTGCTGCAGTTCGCGCTGCAATTCATCGCGTTTGGCACACAGCACGGGGAAGATGTGAAACACATTGTTGCTCAAAAAGCTGGTACTAGGCAATGTAACGGCGGCATTTCGAATGCCGTCTACATACCTCTTTGCGATATGCAAGCGGCGTTGGTTGTCGTTATCGAGCCATTTCAACTTCTCGTTAAGCACAGCAGCCTGCATTTCGTCCATCCTACTGTTTTGCCCCACATAGTCGAAGACATACTTTTTGATCGACCCATAGTTGGCCAACGCCCGCACGATGTCGGCCAAAGTGTCGTCGTTGGTGGTTATTGCCCCGGCATCTCCCATCGCCCCGAGGTTTTTTCCAGGATAAAAGCTGTGCGCTGCTGCATGACCGATGCTTCCCGTTCGCTTACCTTGCCAGCTGCAACCATGTGCTTGTGCATTGTCCTCCACCACAATGAGGTTGTGTTCTTTGCAAGTGGCCACGATTTCTTCGGTAAAAGCACACTTGCCATACAGGTGAACGATGAGCATTCCTCGTGTTCGTGCACCAATGTGCTGGGTAAGCAGTCGCTCGTCCAGCTGAAACGTGTCTAGTCGCGGCTCTACCAACACGGGCACCAAGCCGTTTGAGGTTATCGAAATGATGGAAGCGATATAGGTATTGGCAGGAACAAGAATTTCATCGCCTGGTTTCAACTTGCCTTTCTCCATATAAGCCTTGAAGATGAGGGACAAAGCATCCAGTCCGTTTCCACAAGCCACACAATGCCTCGTACCAATATATTGGGCATAAGCCTTTTCGAAGGCCCTCACTTCGTTTCCCAGCAAGTACCAACCGCTATCAACCACCCGCCGAACAGCTTCTTGCAGCTGTTCGCGATGTTGGGTGGTGTATCGTTGAAGGTCGAAATACTTTAACATAACATGAAACTGTGACTATTCATTATTATAAATGGAAGATGAAAGGGAGAGGGTATGCATATGTAAAGCCCGAAAACGTTTTGGTCAGGGTACCCACTCGTAGGTGTCGTAGCACACACCACGCCCACCAAAGCCTTCTTTCTGGAAGATTAATTGTTCGTTCAAGCGTTGTCCTTGCGCTTCGGTAGACTTGCCAAAATCGAAATAAGGCACAGATGCAAAGGCTTCGTCAATGAGGTATCGAAACAAAATATCGAGTGCGCCCACGGCCTTTCCTTGGGGCGATGCTGAAATATATTGCACATGCACCACGCGCGGCATAACATAAACCACGCAACCGGCCACCAGCTCTTCGGCCAAATAGGCGGCATAAAGGCGAATTTCGTTTGGGAAAAGCTCAGCCAAAGCCGTTATCTCGGCTAGGGAATGAACAGGCTTCACGCCATACCGCTGCGCCAAGTTGGCCGACAACACTTCCCAAAAGGCATCGAAATCGTGGCTTTGAACGACCTTCACGCCTGCTCTTTGGGCTTTTCGAATGCAATCTTTACGCGATTGGGCAAAGGCTAACTTATTGTTTTGCGCGATGGTCGAGGATATTTCGCGAGCTGTAAGGTGTGCGTGGCAAACGTTGGTAAGCGCATAAAGGTCTTCTTCGGCTGGCAATATGTGGTATATCCAGGGCGTGGGTCGATACACAACCCTTGTTATACCCACACCTCGAAGCCAGTGATTTAGGCATTCGAACAGCCGCATCACCTTCTCCGCCCTACCCTTCTTGTCGGTTATCAGTCCACCATAGGTTAGTCCGTTGTGCGAAGCCACACAGCCATCACCCTCTTTGTTGAGGGGCAACAGGGCCACCAACGACTCCTTATAATATATAAGGAGCGAGAAATCTTCGAAACGTTGGCGATGATAATCCATATAGCCGCGCAAGAAGAGGAAACTCCCGTTACGGCTTTTCCGAACGAAAGCATCCCATTGCGCCTTTAAGGCGGGCGTATATCTAACGATTTCGAACATCAGGAAGTTAGGGATTGAGCATTAGAGATACATCTTAAACGTTGCTAGATGATTTTATTGTTTACCAGCAACATAGCGCAAAAAGTCATCGTAATCGCGTATGTAGTCGTCTTCGTCAAAGGGTTCAGAAGCCAATACCAAGCAAACAGCACCGGAAGAGAAGTCGTCTAGGGTTCGCCACACGTCAGTGTCTACGAGCAAACCTTCGTATGGATGGTTGAGCAACACCGTCTTTCGCTCCGCTCCATTGTCCACTGTTAGATGGAAACTGCCACTCAAGGCGATAACAATCTCCTTACATGCCTTGTGTGCATGGCCTCCTCGGCATTCTCCGCCAGGCACATCGTAAACCCAATACACGCGTTTAATGTCGAAAGGCACATTGTTGAACGATTGCGCCACCGTGAGATTGCCGCGTGGGTCGGTTATCTTCGTGAAGCTGATAAGCGTAGTGTCAAGGTGTTTCATTGTTTGTTAATCAGTTTTTCAAGCATTTGCCACTCGGGTGTTACGGCCAGTTTGCGCAAGTCTTTAGCGATGTTTTCAGCCGCTTGCGCATCTGTTTCGTTAGCTGCTTGTGCCAATTGGCTCAAGGTTAGTCGCGTTTTGCCGAACAACCCGTAGAAAGAAATGAGGCGCGCTTCGTGCATAGGGGGCAACAGGTGGAGCAAATGTTCAACATAATGCCCCACCTGATGGCTCACCACCTCCGGATTTTGGCCGAAACGGATGAGGAAGCCGTGCAATACCTTAGATAAGTCGTCGGCCATCAGCGGTTGCCGTACATCTCTTCGTAATACTTCTGGTAGTCGCCACTGGTCACATCGGCAATCCATTCTTGGTTAGCCAAGTTCCATTCGATGGTCTTAACGATGCCTTGTGCAAACATTGTCTCGGGATACCAGCCCAATTCTTCTTTAATTTTCGTCGGGTCGATGCCGTAACGTTGGTCGTGTCCCAGTCGGTCGGCCACGTAAGTAATCAGTTCTTCGTTAATCCAGTCGGTGCGTATCTCACCATTGGCGTCCAGTTCTTGTTTTTTCAGCACACGGCGAAGCTCCTTGTCAGTGTCCATCAGCTGGCGAATGGTCTTGATGATGAGCTTCACGATGTCGATGTTCTTCATCTCGTTGTGCCCTCCAACGTTGTAAACCTCGCCTTCGCGCCCTTGTCGCACCACAAGGTCGATGGCTTTGCAGTGGTCTTCCACATATAGCCAATCCCTGATGTTCTCTCCTTTGCCGTAAACGGGAAGCTTCTTGCCCTCTAGAATGTTGTTGATAATAAGCGGAATAAGCTTCTCGGGGAAGTGGTATGGGCCGTAATTGTTGGAACAGCGCGTGATGCTAACGGGCATGTGGTACGTGTCGTGGTAGGCCATAACGAACATGTCGGCACTGGCTTTCGATGCACTGTAAGGGCTATGTGGGCAAAGCGGGGTTGTTTCCATGAAGAAACCCGTTTCCCCCAATGAGCCATAAACCTCATCTGTAGACACTTGGTGATAGCGTTTTTCGGCCTTCCATGTGGGATAACCTGCTTCGTCTTTGCCCGTAACCCAAGCTTTGCGCGCTGCATCCAGCAGGTTTTGCGTGCCGAGAATGTTCACCGAGAGAAACAATTGCGGGTCTTCGATGCTACGGTCAACATGACTTTCTGCAGCGAAGTTCACCACATAGTCGATGTCGTTGTCGGCAAAAAGGCCGTTAACCAAGTCGCGATCGCGAATGTCGCCACGCACAAACACGCAGCGTTTGCCGTCGATGTCGTTCTTGATGGTGCCCAGGTTGCCCGCATAGGTAAGCAAGTCTAACACAATCACCTTGATGTCTTCTTCCTTATACTTCTTTTCCAAGAGGTACTTAATGTAGTTGGCACCGATAAAACCGGCCGCCCCTGTCACGAGATAGGTTTTCATAACGAGATATATTATTGGTTTTTGTTTTTGTCTGCTAATGTTATCACTTCGCAATCGCTGAACTTATCACCCTCAATGGTAAGCCTAACCAACGTTCGCTCTTTGTGAAAGCCCGAAATACCTGCAGCTCCAGGGTTGATGTGCAGCATGTTGAGCGTCTTGTCGTATTGTATTTTGAGGATGTGCGAATGGCCAACAACGAATAGTTTTGGCGGACTGGCATAGAGCGTGCCTTGAATGCGCGGGTCGTAATGGCCGGGATAGCCACCGATATGCGTCATCAGCACATCCACATCTTCCACCTTAAAGCGCAGCCGTTCGGGATAAAGGCGGCGTAGGTCGCCACCGTCGATGTTTCCATGCACGGCCCTTAGCGGCTTAAATGCCGCCAAACGCATGGCAACCTCCAGCGAACCGATGTCACCAGCGTGCCATATATCGTCGCATTCGGCGAAATAAGTAAGGTATCGGTCGTCCCAATAGCCATGCGTGTCGCTCAAAATGCCTACTCTTCGCATGGTCTTGACTGTTTGGCTTCAACAAACTGACAGAGGAAATCGGCAGTGGCATCAATGCCAAGCAGTGAAGAATTGACACAGAGATGGTACGAAAAACCGTGTCCCCACGTCTTTCCTGTGTAAAATTCGTAATAAGCGGCACGGCGTTCATCGCCATCGCGCACAATGGTGGCTGCCTTTTTCTCACTGCATCCCACTCGTTGCATCACGCGCTGTATGCGGTCTTCGATGTTTGCCGTAACGAAAAGGCTTGTAAGGTGTGGATGGTCGCGCAAAACATAGTCGGCGCAACGACCCACAAACACGCAATTGTCGGCCTCGGCCGCCTTGATGATGGCCTCGCTCTGGAACTTAAACAGCGTGTCTTGCGACAATTCGTTTTGAAACATGCCGTGGTCGCCGCCGATAAGTGGGAGATGATATCGGAAAAAGTTCTTGCTGAATGCCTTCTGTTCGTCGTTGCGTTCGAAAAGCCGTTCAGAAAGTCCGCTTTCTTTCGCAGCGAGGTTCAGCAGTTCGCAATCGTACATCTTATATCCCAATCGCGATGCCAACAGCGTGGCTATTTCTCTGCCTCCACTGCCCAACTGCCTGCCCACCGTTATGATATTGTTCGAGATGTTCATCGCTATATTGTCTTTTGTTTGTTAATTCTTCGCATAAACAAAGCCATGATGATGGCCGTAACCACCGATGAGATAGTGTCGGCAACAGGCATTGAATACCACACGCCGTCTACGCCATAAAGCGAGGGCAGCACAAGAAGCATGGGTATTAAGAACAGCAACTGCCTCGAAAGCGAAAGGAAAATGCTCACCTTGGCCTTGCCGATGCTTTGAAAGAAGTTGGCAATAACCATTTGATAGCCGATGATGGGGAAGGTAACCATCGTTATGCGCATGGCATGTACAGAGAGATCGATGAGGGTTTGGTCCGTGGTGAAGAGCCTAACGCATTGTTCGGGAAAGACTTCCCCCACGATGAAGCCCGTTGTTGTTACGCAGGTTCCGCCTATAACGGCATATTTCAACACACGCATCATGCGGTCGAACTTCATTGCGCCATAGTTATAGCCGGCTATGGGCTGCATGCCTTGGTTAACGCCGATGGTTATCATCACAAAAATAAAGGCAATGCGGTTGATGATGCCGTATGCACCAACAGCCATGTCGCCTCCATGAGTCACCAAGCTGTTGTTGATGATGATGACAACAAAGCATGCGCACACATTCATCGAAAAGGGCGACATACCTATGGCTAGAATGTTCTTCACCAAACGGCTGCGCAAACGGTATATTCCTCGTTTAAAATGTATGAATTCGGCTTTGTTGCTGAACATCACCAACTGCCATATCAAGGCCAAAAGCTGCGAAAGCACCGTGGCATAGGCCGCCCCACGTATGCCAAGTCCCAATGGCCAGATGAAGATGGGGTCGAGAACGGCGTTGACTATCACCGTGAAGATGGTCATATACATCGACAACTGTGGCTTGCCTGCAGCTCGTTGCAAAGCGTTTAGGCCGAAATACAGGTGCGTTACAACGTTCCCAAGTAGGATTATCTCCATATAATCCTTGGCATAGGGCAACGTTTGGGCACTTGCCCCGAAGAACATCAAGATGGGATCAAGGAACAAAAGCGTGATGATGGAGAAGCAAACGCCCGTGATGACATTCAACACCACGGTGTTGCCCAGTATGTTTTGGGCGGCTTCATAGTCTTTCTGCCCCAGCTTCACCGAGAGAAGGCTCGATGCTCCCACGCCTACTCCTGCGCCGAAAGCCGTGGAAAGGTTCATCAGCGGGAAGGTAATGGCAAGTCCGGAGATGGCCAAAGCCCCAACGCCCTGCCCAATAAAGATGCTGTCAACCATGTTATAGAGTGAAGAAGCCGTCATGGCAATGATGGCTGGTATGGCATATCGCATGAGCAATTGCCCCACTGGCTTGGTTCCTAACTCTAATGTTGCTTTCTGATTGTCCATTAAAATCATTAACTTTCTGATGCAAAAGTACGAATTATAAATGGGGCTAGCAAATTATAACCGATATTAGTTGAGGAGTTATGGAGGAAAGGAGTAAGGGAGGAAAGGAGTAAAGGGGTAAGGCGGCAAGAAGTAAAGGGGTAAGGGAGAAAAGGAGTAAGGGAATAAAGGAGTAAAGAGGTAAGGGAATTAGGGAGTTAAGCCAAATGCTTTATGGGCGTTAGCCATTTTTTCACCTTTTTCAACCTTTCACTCTTTCACCCTTTAAAAAGTCTTTTCACCCTTTCACCTTTTCACCTTTAAACGGCGTTAGCCATTTTTTCACTTTTTCACCCTTTCACTCTTTCACCCTTAAAAAAGTCTTTTCACCCTTTCGCCTTTTCACCTTTCAAAAGCTTTTCCCCTTTTCATCTTTTCCCCTTTTCACTTTTTATCGTAACTTTGCAGTATAAAAGAAAGCGTAAGAACATGACATTACATATTTTCAACCCCGACCACGACTTGGTTTTGGCAGCAGGCGAAAGCCATTTCACCCCTCCAAAGGCGGCACGACAACTGTATGCCGACTTGGGTTTTCTGCCTGCCTTGTGGGCTGAAGCAGACGACATCGTGCTTGTTGCCGATGCAGAAGCGGCACGCGAACGACTTAGACACATAAAAGGTGGCGACAAAGGGGCATTGATGGTTGAGAAAGACATGCTGAAACAAATGCTCACCAAAGACGAAATGCAAACCAAAAAGATGGATATTGGGCCTTGGGGATGGGACAAGAACGTGAGAAACCTACTCGTGGGCATCGGCTTTGACAAAGAAACACTGCCCACAGACGAATGGTTGGCCGGCGTTAGGGAGATTAGTTCGCGACAATGGGTGGCCAATAACCTCTTGCCTACGTTGGTTTCGCACCTCAGCGATGCCTATCCCGACAGGTTTGTTGGCCAATCGTTCGTGGTAACGTCGATGAACCAACTGCATGCTCTGCTAAACGAACACCCACAAGCAGTGGTTAAGGCTCCTTGGAGCAGCAGCGGCCGCGGAATACGCTACATATCGGGTAGTCCCGACCCTTCCACAAGCGGCTGGTGTGCAAACATGATGGCGCAACAGGGCTGCGTCACCCTCGAACCTTATTATGATAAGGTGCGCGACTTCGGCATGGAGTTCGTTGCCAAGGCCGATGGCAGCGTAGAATATGTGGGACTTTCCCTCTTCAAGACATCCAAACGCATGTACACGGGCAGCTTGTTGGCTACCGAGAAAACCAAACAAGAGCTGTTGTCGCCTTATCTCGCCCCACAGATGCTCGCAAACGTTTCGCAAGTCATCACAACAATGCTCCAAAACCTATTATCTGGAAGGTATGTAGGGCCGTTTGGCGTAGACATGATGGTGGTTAAGGCAAATGAAAGGGGCGATTTGAAGCTTCATCCCTGCGTGGAACTCAACTTGCGCCGCACGATGGGGCATGTTGCCCTCGCCTTGTCGCCTGCTCCCAGCGAGCCACAACGGCTAATGAGCATTCGCCACACCAAGGGTTCTTACCATTTAAGGTTGCATACACTGAGCGAAGGCCTGCTCAACACCAGCCTTGCACGCCTTTAAAGGCCGATTTAGCAGCCACGTACACGCTCAATCGCCTATTTATGGTCAAAGAGAAATGTTTTTAGGAAAACTTTGGTTAGAAAAATAATATGCGCATAACATGCCCTTGTTAAAATACCAGGCTGCGGAAATGTGGATTTTTTATTTGGAAAGAATGCGTCTACGGTTTCCTAAATCCATTTTCGTCTTTCAACAAACTCATTCTCGTTAATTTACAAACAATCGTTTTTTCGTTTGTAATTCTAGCACCATTTAAGATCGTTAAGTCGGCAAAATGCATATTTTTTCTTATTCGACAATGGTTCTTTGGTTAAGACGCGAGCATAAAGCGGTGCATTTTGCATCATTTAGCTTCGCTAGATTGTTGCCATTGTGCCTTTTTTCTCCCACATTGCTTGCCCACTTTCATGCCTATTACATAGCATTTAGCGTCCCCTTCGTGCGCACAGCCTCAACATTTACTTCACAATGACAACCCTTCAACCTTTCAAACCACGGCTTTTCGCGTCCATTTCCCATCAATACGCAGCATTTAGAAAGGCTAACTGATAGGAAAAGCAAAGCTAACTGATAGGAAAAGCAAAGCTAACTGATAGGAAAAGCAAGGCTTTTTCATGCAAATAGCTCGGTTAAATGCCGCATTTTGCACGTGTTTTGTGGTAAAAGTGGGCAATAAACGGCAAAATAGCCGTTACCATATGCCGCACAACGGTCTTTACTTTCTTAGCAACTAACCCATGCGAGAATGAAATATTTTCGACCGATGGACGATTGACGATACACACAGGCAGTCATAATGTTAAAAAACACGCCGAAAATTTTACTTTTCTAGAAATGCAAGTCGGCAAAACGCACCCATACGGAAGAGAACAGAAGCCAAACGCATTATCAAAAATCGTATAAAGAAAAGTATCGGCCACAAAGTTGATGCTGTGAAACTGGCATCGGAATACAAACTTTGTTGCCAGACGTAACTAAAAACACCATTTCGTTTTGTCTATGAAGTGGTCTTTACTTTTTCTTACTTTCCACTTACTATTCGTATCTCGTGGTTTGTTACCTAAGAATACAGCTAAATCTCACACTGTATGATTTTGGTATGGCTTAAGGCTTAATCCCTTTGTTGTAAATGCTTATTGTTATGAGGAGCTATTGCGCCAACTACCTCGAGGCGGTAGATGGCGTAACGATGGATTCTAAATGCTAGCTATCATACATTAAAAGCAAGATAACTTCCATACTTATCTCAAGACTTGGTACGAACAAGACAAATTCACCTTGCATAAGGCATAGTCCCATAGCTCGGTAATTCGTTTACGACCCAAATAACACAAAAAGCAATCCCACGTTGCATTGCGCAACGTGGGACTTATTTGTATCTAATCCTGTCTTTGTCTCATCTATGCAAAAGCCCTATTTCTCCCCTTTCAAGTCGAAAATGAGCTTACCACCCTTCAGGAGGTCGGCATGCGACACACGATAGCCCTTAAAAGGCTTACCGCCAAGAGTAATGTTGTTGATGTAGATGTCGTTGGGTTGTTGGCGGTTGGCCTCAATAACCAGTTCGCTTCGTCCCCATTGCGCTTCGTCCAAGTGTAAAGTAACGCGGTTGAAGACGGGAGATGAAAGGGTATAGGCGGCCTCCCCAGGACAGTCGGGATAGAACCCCATCATGTTAAACACCAGCCAAGCCGACATCGTTCCCGTGTCATCGTTGCCAGGAATGCCGTCGGGTGCATTCTTAAAGTATTTGGCCATGAGGCGGTGCAACTCTTTCTGCGTGCGCCATTCTTCGCCCTTGAAGTAGGAGAAGAGGTGCGGATAAGCAATGTCTGGTTCGTTTGCGGGGTCGTAAAGGCCTTTGTCGAACACCATTTGTAGCTTGTCTACAAAGCTTTTCTGTCCGCCCATCAGCTTGGCAAGGCCAAGAACATCGTGCGGAACGTAGAACGTGTAGTTCCAGGCGTTGCCTTCATGGAAACCAGGATTGGGTTCGAAGTTCTCGCCTTGCATGGGATTGAAGGGCGAATAAAACTTGCCATTGGGCAACAACGGACGAAACGTGCCGTACTCTTTGCTGTAATAGTGGCGATAGCCCAGCGAACGGTTGTAAAACAGGCGCGCATCAGCTTTCTTTCCCAACGCCTCGGCCAGCCGCGAGAGGGCATTGTCGGCGATATAGTACTCAAGTGCGTGCGAAACAGAGTTGTCGTATTGTTCGCGCAGCGGCACATAGCCCAGCGAAAGGTAATCGTCGTTGTCGGGGCGCAGCAAGTTTTGCGGTCCAGGTGTCGTTGCTCCCTTGCGCATGGCTTCGTAAGCGGTGTTGATGTCGTAGCCTCTGAGGCCTTTAAGCCACGAGTCTACGATGACGGGAATGGAGGGGTCGCCCTCCATTGTGTAGGTTTCGCGGCCATACAATTCCCATTTTGGCAACCAACCATGCTCCCTGTACATGTCAATCATTGTTCGGAGCATGTCTCTTTGCCTGTCGGGATAGAGCAAAGTGAGCAGTTGGTGCACATTGCGATATGTGTCCCAGAGCGAGAAGACAGTGTAGCGGTTGCCCTCGCGCATGGTTTTCACCTCGCCCGTTTCCAGTGTTGGGTATTGTCCGTTAACGTCTTGCAAGATGTTTGGATGCAAAAGGGTGTGGTAAAGCGCTGTATAGAACACCGTTTTTTGGTCTTCCGTCCCACCTTCCACCTCAATTCGTGCAAGGTCTTTGTTCCAGGCGTTGCGCGCTTCTTCGCGTATCTGGTCGAAGCTTTTGCCTTTTTGTTCGGCATCGAGGTTCTCCCTGGCGTTGGCCATGCTCACAAACGACACACCCATGCGCACCACAATGGTTTCGCTAGGTTGCGTATTGAAGTTGAGATACACGCCAATGTCGTCGCCCGCAATGTCTTTTGCGTAGTTGGTGTACAGTTTGTACCGGCCGTTATCCTTGTCCCATTCGGCCTCAACGCCTGTCATGGGGCGTTGTTTTTTCCAATAGCCTGCGCTTTTGGGCTTTGTGTCTATGCGCATAACAAAATAGATGGGGAACACGGCTTGCGGGTTGTAGCAGAATGTTCCCAACAGCTTCATGCCCTCGTATTCGGTATCGCTCACACGCCGAACCATTGCTCCACTCTCGTTTGTGAGGCCTTCGCCGAGGTTGAGCAAAATGTTGCTCTTGCCTTTGGGGAAGGTGAAGCGTGCCATAGACGTGCGTGGGGTGGCCGTTACCTCGGTCTTGATGTCGTGACGGGGCAGATAATTGGCGTAATATCCCGGCGAAGCTTCCTGCTGTATCATTGGGCTGCCATATTCTTTATAGTCTACTTCGAGCTTTCCTGTGGTGGGCATGAGCAGCAATGAACCCAAATCGGGACAGCCAACACCGCTAAGGTTAACGTGTGAATAGCCAGTGAAGTAGACGTTATGAAACTCGTAGGGTGTGGACCACCAGCGTGCATCCTTGTCGAACTTGTTGTTAGGCGAGCCCATCACGTTGAAAGGCACCACCGACATAAGTCCATTAGGACACACGGCACCAGGGTTTGTGGTGCCGAAATTGGTTGTTCCGATAAAGGCGTTAACGTAGTCTACGGGTTGTTTGGCTTTGTTTGACTGCTGATTTTGGGCATTAGCCAAACTTGGCAGGAGCGTTGCAATGGCCATGAGAAATGAAAAGAGGCCGCGGCGGCTAAGCTGTGGCAGTGCGAAGGTTGGGGTTGACGGTTGTGATATGGGCATGTTGCGCTATTGAATGATGGTTTTTAAGTTGGCAAAGACAAACTGACAGCCCGCTTTTTGTGGCATTCGAGAAAAGGGATGAAGCAGAATTGCGCCACCCTTTACCTGCATTGTTGCCTTTGTTCTGCAAAAATACGCAAAATAAGCCATATCCACAAGCGTGAAAGCATAAAGATAAAACATAACCAGCTCCAAACAAGGATTTCGTCTTGCTTGGAGCTGGCAAAGGTGTGTGGCCGTTATTCGGGTAAAATTCAGTGTCGTTGCCCTTCAAAAAACGGATTGGGTGTTATGGCTAGCACTTGAAAAAACGCGCAAAAAGACAATCTTTCCTTTTGTATTTTGCTTTTTGCCGCCTTATTCTATACTGATGCCATAGGCTTACAACTTGAAGTTATAACCCACGGAAAATTGCAACACGCTGTTTCTGTCGGTGCCTGGTGCGTGACCATATATAGGAATGATGCCGCCGCAATATCTAGCTTCAATCATTATGCCGCTAAACTCGTATGAAATACCGAAGGGAATGGACAAGTCAAACTTACGCAGAGTGGCATATTCCCCACCTGGAACTTTACGAGCCGCCTCTTCAAGCCCCATGTCCACCTGTTCTCCCCCTACTTTAATGTGCACAATTTCGTTGACCAAGAAACCAAATTGCAGGCCCGACTTAAGTGCCAGTCCCTTTGCGAGGTGGAAATTAACGAGTGTTGGCACGTTGATGTAGTTGAGTTCAAAATTAAAGTCTGCACCGCTATAATTTTCCTTCGCACCTTGTTGTGAATAAAGCGTGCCGAAGGTAAGCGAAATAAGCCGGTTGATGCGGTAATCGAGTTCCAGTCCAAAGGTTAACCCCGCCTTTGGGTCAAGGCTTTCACTGCCCGAAACGATGCTACTTACGTTCAAACCCACTTTGGGCTGCAGGCTTAAAGTGCCGCCTTCATTTTGTGCAAACGCCGTTGCCGCAAAGAGCAACGAAAGACATAAGGTAGTAATCTTCTTCATTTTGTTTAATGTTATGTTGTTGTTTAATACTATGCCGTGCTGTTTCGGCTAGGCCGAGAACTTTCTTTGCGGGCCGTTGTCGCGGCAGATGCTCGTTATCTCGCTTTTATTAGCGGCAGTTTGCTAGCTTTGGCGTGCGTTGTTTACAGGTCGAACTTGTATCCTACCGTGAACTGGAACACGCTGTTGCGGCCTTTGGTCCACCATGTGCGCGTGGTGACATCGTTGAGGCCCATATTATATCGTGCATCAAACACCCAATTGCTGTGCTCGTAAGAAATTCCGAGGGGTATCGACCAGTCTAATTCCTCGACATGGGCATTGTCCCAGTCGGCATGTTTCAGCGTGTAATGCAGGTCGCCCTCGTATTCGCGCCCTTTAATTCGCAGCAACACCCTGTCGTTAATCAGTATGCCAGGTTGCAAACCCACCTTAAGTTGAAGCCCAGGAGCAACGTTAAAGTGCACCATGAAGGGCAGGTTGAGGTAGTCTAACCGCACACGGGCATCATAATCCCTATGATAATACCATGTGGTTGTGCCTTGTTGCGAATAGATGAGCGAGCCAGAAAGCGTAATAACATCGGAAACTCGGCATCCCAATTCGCCGCCAATGACAAACCCCAGTCGCACGTCGTCGCCCCAATTGGTGATGGTGGCAATGTTAAAGCCAGCCTTGGGCATGATGTACCATTGCGACGAGCGTGCGTAACTGCGCCTTACTGTTCGCCTGCGTTGTGAAAACGCACTCACTGTCACTGCCAAGAGCAGTGCAATAACCATAATTTTTCTCATAATTCTCGTGTTTAAATTCAAATGTAACATGTGAAAGGATTTAACTAACATCGCGGCGCGCCCTTGCACCGTAATGTGTTCTCAAGGTATTTTCCTATTAATGCAAGCAAAGGTATGTAAAATATCGATACGTTGTCTGTTAAACCGAAAAATTTAACTTGTTTTAGCACGCGTCCAAGCAAGTGGCATGCCCAACATTTGCCCATGCCAACAAAAACGTTTAACTTTGCATGCAAGGGTTAAGGCTGGTTAAAGGCTGCCCACTAACCACAACAATTAAAGACAAACCGCTTGCATTGCCTTTGAAACGCTTGAAAGAAGCACTGTAAGAACAGCACAGCGGCCCACAAAACAAACAAGATAGCACACTTATGAAGCATGCCGCAAAGACAGACATTGCCGTGTTGATATTGTTCTTTAACCGTCCAGAGCCTTTCGAAAAGGTGTTCCTGGCGGTGAAAGAGGCGCGACCCTCCCGGCTTTTCCTTTACCAAGACGGGCCACGGGGCGAAAAAGACATGCCTGGCATAGAGGCTTGCCGCCGCATTGCCGAAGACATTGACTGGGAATGCGATGTGAAACACCTATACCAAGAGCGAAACTACGGTTGCGACCCCTCCGAATACATCTCCCAAAAATGGGCTTTCTCGATGGCCGACAAGTGCATCGTGCTGGAAGACGACGACGTGCCAACGCAGAGCTTCTTCCCCTTTTGCAAAGAGATGCTCGACCGTTACGAACACGATGAGCGCGTGTGGATGGTGGCTGGCTTTAACAGCGATGAAGAAACAACAGACGTCGAGGCCGACTATTTCTTCACTTCGGTGTTCTCCATTTGGGGGTGGGCATCGTGGCGAAGGGTTATCGACACGTGGGATGCCGACTATCGTTTCCTCGACAATCCTGAAACGCTGGCACAACTGCAACGGCTCATCGCCCAAAGACAGCTGCGCCCCGACTTCTTAAAGATGTGCGCCGACCATAAGGCCAGCGGAAAGGCCTACTACGAAACCATTTTCTGGGCGTCGATGCTGCTCAATTCGGGCGTGGCCATCATGCCCAAGCACAACCAGATAAACAATATCGGGGTGATAGAAGACTCTACGCACTTCTCTACCCTCAGCACCATGCCCGCACCCTTACGCCGAATATTCACCATGAAGCGCATCGAACAGCCCTTCCCGCTAACACATCCCAAACACATCATCGATCATGTGGCCTTCAAGGAGCGCGTTTACCGCCGGCACGCATGGGGGCATCCGGGCATTAAGATAAGGTATGCCTTCATCGAATTGTGGCTCAACCTGCGCCAAGGACATTTCAAACAAATAGGAAAGTCGGCAACGAAGCGCATAAGGACATGGCTGGGAATGGAGAGACACCACTGATATGGGCGACGAGAAAGCCTAAGCCGCGGCATGAATAGCCGACACCTCACACCGTAAAAACAAAAACAAACTTAAAATAAACAGAAATGACAATGAAAAAACGCTTTGCCTTAGCCGCATGCCTTGCTGTAACGGCTGTTGCTGGGGCACAAAACCTCACCCAATACGTGGACCCTTACATCGGCACTGGTGGGCATGGGCACGTGTTCCTTGGCGCAAACGTGCCTTACGGACTGGTGCAAGCCGGCCCAACGCAGCACAAACGCGGCTGGGACTGGTGCTCGGGCTATCATTATAGCGACTCTGTCATCGTGGGCTTCGGCCAAATGCACCTCAGCGGAACAGGCATCGGCGACCTTGGCGACATTGCTTTACTGCCCCTGACAGACGCGAAGCAACGCGAAGTGGAGTTCTCGCACCGAGGCGAATATGTGCGTCCGGGCTTTTATTCGGTGATGTTGAAATCAGGAATTAAAGTAGACCTCACCGCCACTGCACGCGTTGCGCTGCACCGTTACACCTATCCAGCCGATGCCAAGACAAGCTTCGTGGCCTTAGACCTGTCGCAAGGCATCGGTTGGGACAAGATGACAAAGTGCGCTTACAAGCAAGACACGCCCACAGAAGTGTCGGGCTACCGCTATTCCACGGGTTGGGCGAAAGACCAGCGCGTGTTTTTCGTAGCTCAATTCTCGCGTCCCATGACCATTGCAAAGTCCGAAGGCGACACGCTTGCCGTGCTTTCGACACCCAACAACGACGAACCTCTGCTCGTGAAGGTGGGCATCTCGGCTGTTAGCGAAGACAATGCGCGAGCCAACATTGCCGCCGAACTGCCCACATGGGACTTCCGAGGCACCGCGGCAAAAGCCGATGAGGCATGGAACAAGGAGCTAAGCAAGATTGTCATCACCACAGACGATGCAGCCGCTCGCCGCACTTTCTACACGGCCATGTACCATTCCATGTTCGCCCCATCGGTGTTCAGTGATGTCAATGGCGACTATCGCGGGGCCGACGGCAAGGTACACCGCGGCGATTTCAAAAACTACACCACCTTTTCGCTATGGGACACCTATCGCGCAGCACATCCCTTGATGACCATTATACATCCCGAGAAGCAACGCGACATGGCACAAACCATGCTGCATATCTACGAACAGCAGGGCAAGTTGCCCGTTTGGCACCTCGTAGGCAACGAAACCGATTGCATGGTGGGTAATCCTGGCATCCCCGTGCTGATAGATCTCGCCCTCAAAGGCTTCGATGTAGACAAGAATAAGGTGCTGGAAGCAGCCAAAGCATCGGCCATGCGCGACGAACGCGGCATGAATTTGCTCAAGAAATATGGCTACCTGCCATGCGATTTAGACCCAGAATACGAAACAGTGGCGAAGGGATTGGAGTATGCCTTGGCCGATGCTGGCATCGCAAAGCTGGCCAAACAACTGGGCAAGACCGAAGATTACAAGTATTTCTTAAAGCGAAGCCAATCTTACAAAGACTATTACTTCGACCCCAAAACGCAATTCATGCGCGGAAAGACATCTGAAGGCAAGTGGCGCGAGCCTTTCGACCCCTTCAATTCGGTGCATCGCCAAGACGATTACACCGAGGGTAACGCCTGGCAATATGTGTGGTTGGTGCCACACGATGTGCACGGGCTGGTGCAATGCTTTGGCGGCGAGAAGCCTTTTGTGGCCAAACTCGACTCGCTTTTTGTGCTAGACGGAAAGCTGGGTGCTGATGCGTCACCAGACATTTCCGGGCTTATCGGGCAATATGCCCACGGCAACGAACCCAGCCACCACATCATATATATGTACAATTATGTGGGTATGCCCTGGAAAGCAGCTCCAAAGCTGCGACAAGTGATGAACACACTCTACAACGACGGCATAGACGGACTCAGCGGAAACGAAGACGTGGGGCAAATGTCTGCGTGGTACATCCTTTCTTCCATGGGATTGTATCAGGTTGAACCAGCCGGAGGCAAGTACATCTTTGGCTCTCCCCTCTTCAATAAAGCAGTTGTGAGCGTGGGTGGCGGCAAAACATTCACCATCGAAGCCAAGAACAACAGCCCGGAGAACATCTATATCCAAAGTGCAAAGCTCAATGGCAAACCCTATACGCGCTCGTACATCGACTATAGGGACATCATGCGTGGCGGAACACTCCAATTTGTGATGGGCAATAAGCCCTCGGCGTTCGGCACAAAGACTACCGACAGGCCTTAACAAGCTGCCTTGATGTGTATAGTTGTGGCATAAAGCGGCCACAAAACATGAAGAATGGCGTTGCGAGTTGTCCCTCCTGGAGCTCCGCAACGCCATTCTCGCGTTTCAGGTTTTGAACCTTGAGGATAGATTTTCAGCAAAAAAACAATAAACAAAACCATAAACACATGCAGGAAAGAAATAATTTTGTAACTTTGTAAATTGGTAAAAGACAACAGGCAAAAGGCTTTTGCACCCGTGTTTTCGCACCTGTAATGGGCAATAACATCATGCGGAACGGCGAACAGCCGTCATTTGAAAGCCAACATTGCAACAAACACACTAAATAAACACAATGGACAGAACATTCCACCAACGCCTTTCGCCCGCAACGGCTTGCGGCATTCTTGCCTTTGGCTTGCTTGCACTCTATTTGTTTTGGGTGAAAAGTGCCCTGATGGGATGTATCTTGGCCGCCGTGGTGGTGCTGATGATAGAACGCGTTGTGCACACCAACTACGTTTTTCGCCGCGATGAAGACGAAGAGATGCTCTACATCGACAACGGACGCTTCTCCAAAACAAGGAGGATACGCGTGAACGACATTGTGCAATGCCGCAAAATGACCACGGGCTTCGGCCTTTCACAATATGTGTTGCTGCAATGCGGGCACAAAAGGTTGGTGAGTGTGCAACCCGATAACGCCGATGCCTTTATTGCCGAGGTAAGGAAACGGCAAGTAACAAACAAATGATGACATTAAAAAGCAAATATGCCCTACTCTTTCTTTTGGCTTGGCTGATGGCCTTGCCGATGATGGGGCAAGTGGAAAAAGACGTTAACGACGATGATGACGAAACTGTTGCGGCCGCCGACACGCTGTCTGCAGACTCAATTGCGGCCGACAGCTTGGCCACAGACAGCTTGCTGCCGTGGCCGCAATCGGTAATGGCACGCTTAGACAGGCTGATGCAGGCCGACATGTTGCGCACCTCGCAAGTGGGATTGATGGTTTTCGACCTCGATGCCGACTCTGCCATATACCTCTTTAACGAGCAACAGACCATGCGCCCGGCATCAACAATGAAGGTGTTAACGGCCATTACCGCCCTGGACAAGCTGGGAGGGTCGCACCAATTTAAAACAGAGCTGTGCTATACGGGCCAAATAGAGAACCGAACGCTCACGGGTAACGTCTATTGTGTGGGCGGCATGGACCCACGTTTCAACACCGACGACATGCACGCCTTTGTGGAAAGCCTGCAAAAGATGGGCATCGACACCATCCGCGGTACGCTATACGCCGACAAGACAATGAAAACAACCGACCTCCTTGGCGAAGGATGGTGCTGGGACGACGACAATCCCGTGCTATCAGCTTTGGTGTATGCCCGCAAAGACGTTTTCATGGATCGCTTCATGCAAGAGCTTCGCAAAGCCGGCATCGTGCTGGATGCCTTCACTTCCACGGGTCAACGACCGCAAAACGCCATTTGCATCTGCACCCGCTTCCATACGATGGACCAAGTGTTGATGCGAATGATGAAAGAAAGCGACAACCTTTACGCCGAAGCCATGTTCTACCAAATTGCCGCGGCTACGGGAAACCAACCCGCAACGGCGAAGAACGCAGCGCAAGTGGTAAAGCGGCTCATTGCCAAAATTGGCCTTAACGCTGCTGCTTACAAGGTGGCCGATGGGTCGGGGCTGTCGCTTTATAATTATGTTTCGGCCGAATTGGAAGTGGCCATGCTGCGCTATGCCTACCGCAACGCCAACATTTACTTGCACCTTTTGCCCTCGTTGCCCATCGCCGGCCTAGACGGAACGCTGAAGAGCCGCATGAAAGGCGCATTCACTCGTGGCAATGTGCGTGCCAAGACGGGCAGCGTAACGGGCGTGTTCTCGCTGGCTGGATATTGCACGGCCGCCAATGGGCATCGCCTTTGCTTCGCCATCATCAACCAAGGCGTGATGCACGGCCGCAACGCACGTGCCTTTCAAGACCGCATTTGCACGGCCTTGTGCCAACCCTAACAAAAGAATAAAACAGATACCCCCTTTCTAAAACCATATCATCAATGGAGACGATAAAAGATTACGTAGAACAAATCATCCGCTTAACAGGCATTACGGGCAATGCCGTGCCCATCGTTCGCCACGTGTTGCTGGTGCTGGTCACCATATTGCTGGCATGGGCTGCCGGTGCGCTTTGCCGAAAGATACTCATCCCCGTGGTGCACCGCATCACGAGCAAGACAAAAGGCACATGGGACGACACACTTCTCAACGACAACGTGTTGCGAACAGCCAGCCGTATAGTGCCAGCCATTGTCGTTTCGTGGCTCTTGCCCCTGGTTTTTTTCCAATATGCCATCGTGCACACCGCCTTGGAGAAGCTCACGGCCATATACATCGTGGTGATGTCGGTAAGGCTTTTCATCGCCTTCATCAACTCGCTCACGCAGCTTAGGCTCTCGTCCAGTTCGGCCACGCGACAATATATTCGCACCTTTTGCGGTGTATTGAAAATCATTGTCATCTTCATCGCCGTGATTGTGGTGATAGCCATTCTCTTCAACAAGAACCCCATGTCGCTCATTGCCGGCCTTGGTGCCACCTCGGCCATTCTGATGTTGGTGTTTAAAGACACCATCGAGGGGCTTGTTGCCGGCATTAGGCTCACCAGTAACGACATGGTGCGCAAGGGCGACTGGATTACCGTGCCCTCAACGCTTGCCGATGGTGTGGTGGAAGACATCAGCCTTACCACCGTAAAGGTACGAAACTTCGACAATACCACTGTCACCGTGCCGCCATTGGCATTGGTGAGTGGGTCGTTTCAAAACTGGCGAAGCATGCAAAAGGGCGACGGACGGCGCGTTAAACGTCTGCTCTACGTTGACTTCAGAAGTGTGAAACTGGCCGACGATGCCCTAAAAGACGCTCTCCTTGCACAAAAGATGCTCACCGAAGAGCAACTAAATGGCCAACAAGTGAACATCGCGCTCTTCCGACTTTTCATCGAACAATACCTCACCAAACGCCCCGACGTGAATGAAAAGCAAACATTGATGGTGCGACAAGTGGAGGCCACGCAATGTGGATTGCCCATTGAGTTTTACTTTTTCATCAAGAACGCACCCGAAATAAAATATGAACATACCCTGGCCGACATCATGGAACACGTATATGCCTTCACCCATGCTTTCGGACTGACCATCTACCAACAGTATCCAGAGCAATAACGTTTTGAGTTTTTTAGTTTTAAGCTCATGAGTTCGTGATTTAATTAGTTTATAAGTTTGTGATTTTTAAGTTCATTGCCTTGAAAATGGCACGCATATAGGCCTCTTCTTACAAGCAGTCTTAAATACACAACTGAATAATTCGTCGGATTTTCAGCAATACTGCATACAATATAAGGCATAAACTCTAAACTCATTGACTAAAAGACTTACAAACCAACAACTCGGAAACTCACCAACAAAAAACTCATAAACTAAAAAATCACAACTAATATCAACGCGTATGAAGAAAACACTACTCGCGGCATTGCTCCTGTTTGCCGCAAACACCGTTAATGCACAACAAACAGATCATCAGAAAGAGTTGCATAAGATGGACAGCACTTCTCGCATGCTCATAGCAGAAGGCAAATTCGATGAGGCTGTCGATTCTTTCATGGCTTACTCAGCCAAAGTGAAAAAAATGAACGGCGAAGCCGACACAACTTATATTGAAAGCTTGGTGTTTCTGGGCAAAGCTTACTATAGAGCCAAGCGATTGAGCAAGGCCATTGAAACAGCACAACTGGTTGTGAACCTCTATGGTAAGCACTTCAGCACCAAAAACAAACAATACGCATGGTATGTGGACAACCTTGCGCTCTACCTAGCGTCGAATGGCAGGAACAAAGAGGCTCTGGAGCTGTGCAAGAAAGCCTTAAAGATTTATGAAGGCCTGCTAACTAACGACCGCGACATGGCCTTGATACTTATTCATGTGGCTGAAAACTCGTTTTGTGTTGGCGATAAAGCCGAGGCAATTAAATATCAGTTGCGAGCGATGTCCATTTATAAAGAGCTATTTGGGCAACATTCGAAAGAATATATCGAAGAAGCCCAATATCTTATCACCTATTACGAAGGAAACAAAATGGACGACAAGGCTCAGAGTCTTAGAGAAGAAGTGGACAGGCTGAAAGAAGAACGCCAGAAAGGCTATGGCGACTTGCCCGAACTGCCCGAACTAAAGACTGCAGACGATTGCCGTAAGCATGCCAAAGACGTGGAAAGGTGCTGTCGCTACTACCTTTCACACCGACTTAATGCGCGCGACATCAGCAATGCAGCAACGTTTATATTGGCTTGGGTGGGGCCTTCAGACCAAGTTACGATACCCATAGGGAAGAACGAAGCAGAATTGTTGAACCATGAAGGTGGTATAACCTACTACGTTAGTTATTTAGCCGGCTTCATTCTCTATGCCCTAGAACACAATGAGCCCAAAGCAACCGAAGAAGGCTTTGAAGCGGCTATGGTGGCTACGCTCAACCATTACCTCAACAACAAAGACCTTACGGGACCTATCCCTTATTTTGAGAAATATGTAAAGCTGTATAATAAGGATAAAGACAAGATGTTCACACTCATACGTAAAAACTTCCCAAAAACAGATAATGAGAATAAAAAGAAATGAGCAGTGTTGTGACATTCGCCAACGACAAATGGTTGAACACTTGCCGAGAAAGTCTGCACGTGTCAGCTACAGCTAAGCCTACAAGCTTTTAAGCATGCTGAAAACAAACACATCTAAAGGTGCCAAATACGCATTAGCAGGCTTTTCAACCCACCATAAACACTAAGTTTTAACATCCCCCATGCCCACCATTCACCCCTTTTCCACCACCCTACTCCACTGGTTTGAACATCATGGTCGCGACTTGCCGTGGCGCGAAACAAAAGATGCGTATGCCATTTGGCTCAGTGAGGTGATATTACAGCAAACACAGGTGCGCCAAGGCATGGCTTATTGGCAACGATTTGTGCAAAACTACCCCACGGTAGACGCCCTTGCCGCCGCTAGCGAAGACGAAGTGTTGCGCCTTTGGCAAGGCCTGGGCTACTATTCGCGGGCACGCAACCTACACAAAGCGGCCAAGCAGATTGTGCAATTGGGGCATTTTCCCGCCACTTATGAGGAAATAGCCAAGCTAAAAGGTGTTGGTCCATACACCGCTGCAGCCATAGCATCCATCGCTTTCAGCCATCCCGTGGCCGTGGTAGACGGCAATGTGTATCGCGTTCTCGCCCGTTTCTTCGGCATCAGCACGCCCATCAACTCCACCGAGGGCAAAAAACAATTCGCAACCTTGGCCCAATCGCTCTTGCCCCACCATGCACCAGCGCGCTACAACGAGGCCATCATGGACTTTGGCGCACTGCAATGCCTGCCGGTCAAAGGCGAAAAAGGCAATGCGGTGGGCGAAATGCATGCGACAAACAAGCCACCTGCATTCTGCAATCCTTGTCCGTTGAATGGCCAATGCGTGGCTTTTGCCCAAGGATTGGTGCATTCGCTGCCTGTAAAGACAAAGGCGCAAGCACCCAAACAACGTCGTATGGGCTATATATATATAAGGTGTAAGGGCGAAGTGGCCATACGACGCCGACCCGCAGGCGACATTTGGCAAGGCCTTTGGGAGCCTTTGCTCTACCAAGACGAAATTATTTCTAACGGAGATAGCAAGAAAAAAAGTAAGATAAAGACAATAAAGCTGGCATCCGACTTCCCAACGCCACAGCTGTTGGCCTACCTAGAGGGATTGTTATGTAGCCCAAACACGGCCTTGACAGACAAAACAGGCAGCATACCGCCACTCGCGCATAGCGAGTTTTCCACAATCGGCGGTCCATACTCCTTTCGCCATGTGCTTACCCACCGCATCATCATGGCTGAATTTGCCGTTGTAGAAACAGACACAAAGCCGCATTTGCCGCCAGATTACGTGTGGGTATCCGAACACGAACTGAACAAATACGCCATGTCTCGGCTGTTCGAGCTGTTCTTGGAAAAGCTCTATGCAGAACGAAATAACAACCAGACAACATCAGTGCCGAATGAAAAAAATGC
>CAJPTO010000011.1 GCA_905373605.1 uncultured Prevotella sp. | reverse complement strand
TAGGAATTCTAGGGGTTCTAGTTATCCTAGGGATTCTATTTTTCTAGGTTTTCTAACCCGTGGGTGCAACTGGCATGGTACGTTGTGGCCTTCCTTCCCGTGGGATTTGGCGTGATGCGCGAAGCCATTGAAGAAGCGATGGAAGGGGATCTTTTCAGCGAATTCATGCTCATGAGCGTGGCATGTGTGGGTGCTTTCGCCATTGGCGAATATCCCGAAGCCGTGGCTGTGATGCTGCTTTACAGCATTGGCGAGGCTCTGCAAGACAGAGCCGTGGACCATGCGCGCCACAATATAGCGAGCCTTACGCATTATCGCCCCGAACATGCACGCATAACGCGATGGAATGGCGAAAAAAACATGGCAGAACAGCTGCTGGTAAATCCCGAAGAGGTGCGTGTGGGCGATGTGATTGAGGTTCTGCCAGGCGAACGTGTGCCGCTAGATGGCGTGCTACTGCTGGATGAAGAGGAGTGCGAAGCCCTTGTTAGCTTCGACACGGCTGCGCTAACGGGCGAGAGTATGCCGCGACAAGTGGCTGCCGAAGGCGAAGTGTTGGCCGGAATGATTGTCCTGGAGCGAGCCGCCAGCCTGCGCGTTACGCGCCCACAGAGTGAAAGTGCGCTTACGAGAATACTGAAAATGGTGGAAGAGGCCACCGAACGAAAGGCACCCACCGAACTGTTCATCCGCCGTTTCGCGCGTATCTACACGCCCATCGTCATTCTCTTGGCCGTGCTCACGGTGGTTTTGCCGTGGGCATACACGTTCATCGTGCCAACGTTTGATTACCAATTCTCTTCTTGGTTGCATCGTGCACTGGTGTTCTTGGTTATCTCTTGCCCCTGTGCATTGGTCATCAGCGTGCCCTTAAGCTATTTTGCAGGCATCGGAAAGGCCTCGCGCATGGGCGTACTTTTCAAGGGTGGCAACAGCCTTGATGCGCTTACGGCCATTGATACGGTGGTGTTCGACAAGACGGGAACGCTCACCACGGGCGAGTTTGGCGTGCGACAGACCTTAAATCTCGCGCCCGAAGACCTGCAAACGGTGGTGGCAATGGAACGTAGTAGCACGCACCCCATAGCCAAAGCCATTGTGAAAATGTGGGGCGAAGGACCGAAAATCAATGCCGAGAACTTGCCAGGAATGGGGCTTAGGGCCGAAATAGATGGCGAAACATGGCTTGCTGGAACGCTTAGGTTGCTCGAAAAGCAGGGCGTGAGCTATCCCGAAGAACTGGAAACAACAACAGATACCATCGTGGCATGTGCCAAAAACGGCCGTTTCATCGGGTGCATACTGCTCGCAGACACGTTGAAACCGGATACCGAAGAGGCCATTGCTGCATTAAGAAAGCAGGGCATCACACACGTTGAGATGCTCTCGGGCGACAAACAAGCGTTGGTTGACAAGGTGGCCAGCGAACTAAACATGGAAGAAGCCTTGGGAGATTTGTTGCCACAGCATAAGGCGGAGCGCATAGAAGCCTTGCAACAGCAGGGACGGAAAGTGGCTTTTGTGGGCGACGGCATCAACGATGCGCCTGTGTTGGCGTTGAGCGATGTGGGTGTTGCGATGGGTGGCGCAGGGGCAGACATGGCCATTGAGACGGCTGATGTGGTGTTGCAAACCGACCAACCCTCGCGATTGGCGCAGGCTTTGCGCCTTGCTCGCACCACGCGCACCATCGTTTGGCAGAACATTGCCTTAGCCATCGGCGTAAAAGTGGTGGTTATGGTGCTAGGTATCTTCGGTGTTGCCACGCTCTGGGAAGCTGTTTTCGCCGATAGTGGCGTGGCTTTGCTGGCCGTGGTAAATGCAATGAGGATAATGAAAAGGTAAACAAAATGGCTTGCCCCAACTATTCTAGGCGATAGTTGGGGCAAGCACTTTGAGAGGATGTGGCATCGCACATTGTTCTTCTCTTCAATTAAAGGGATGAATAATGTGCGATTTCATCGTTGTTTCTTGTGCTGGTCACAGCAGTTTTATCAGGCAAGTGCGGCATGGGTTGTCGCTTAATAACTTGGAATGCCCTCCGTTGGGAGGACTGTTCGCCACGAAACAACGTTCTTACAGCCGCGCGAAGCCAGAAAAAAACGGTGGACTTACAATCCCATCTCGCGCAACAAACGGTCGGCATGTCCCCACTTGTCCATCATGTAGAGCATGTAACGTATGTCTACGCCGATGCAACGGGCAAGGCGCGAGTCGAAAAGAATGTCGCTCGAAAGGCTGTCCCAGTTGCCGTCGAAGGCCAAACCGATGAGCTGACCCTTGCCATTGAACATGGGCGAACCGCTGTTTCCGCCCGTGATGTCGTTGTTGGTAAGGAAACAGAGGTGCAAGTTGTGCGTGGTTTTGTCGCTGAAACGGCCATAGTCTTTCGATGAAAGCAACTGGCGCATGATGGGTTCGGCCTCGTAGTCTACGTTGTTTTGGGCGCGGTCCATCTTTTCTACAATGCTCTCGGGCGTGGTGTAATAGCCCAATTCCTTCCCACCCAGCGAGAAGCCTTTCACCTGTCCATAGCTAAGGCGCATGGTGAAATTGGCATCCGAATAATGGGGCATATCCTCTTCCATTCGCAGTTTGGCGGCACAGAGATAGCGTTCTTGGGCCTCGATGGAATCGTTGATTGCGCCCATTCCTTCGCTTAGGTCGTAATAAATGTCCATGATGTCTTGCCCAAATTGCACGCCGGGGTCTTCCTTGTAGGCCTTTGTGTTGAAGAATAGCTTCGCACCCTTCTTCATAATGATGGAACGGGCATAGAGATCGTCTACAAAACGCTGGTAATCGCCACCGAAACGCTCGTCGATGGTGGTGTAGAACTTGGGCAAATAGCGGTGTCCAACCTGCGCGCGATAGTTCTTAAGCAGCACGGCCAGCACCTCTTTATCCAGTGCAGCGTCCCATTCGTCGCTGTTATCAGCAAACTCGTGGTATTGTTTTGCTGCCGGTTTCTTAGGTCCTTTCACCTCCAAGCCACCCATAGCAAGGCGCATGGCACGCGTTGCCAGTTCGTTGGTGCGGCGGAAAGTTTCCATAAAATACATGCGTGTTCGCACGCGGTCGAAACGTTTCTCGTAGTAAGCACCCAACTTTTCGAAGTCGAGCTTGCCCTTAAGGAAGCCGGTTGAGTCTTGCCATTGGCGAAGACGTGCCTCGTAATCGCGTTTTTGCTGCACCAGACCGATGGAATCGATGCATTTGTTCATGCCAATGGAGTTTTTCCAATAGTTGGCACTCTGTGCAAACTTCGAGTCGTACTTGATGCGCACGGCTTCATTGGCGCGCATGTGTCGGCGCATCACCTCCTGTTTCACGCCACGCACCTGTGCACGCGGCGTGTTTTCACAGTCGCGCCTTTCAATTATGCCGTAACTAGACACATAACGGCTAGTACTTCCCGGATAACCCAAGGTCATAGAGAAGTCGCCTTCCTTATAACCCTCGAGCGAAATGGGTGCCCAATGCTGCGGACGGTAAGGAACATTGTTCTTAGAATACTCGGCAGGGCCGTTAGTTGCGGGGTCGGCATAGATACGAAACACGGAGAAATCGCACGTTTGTCGCGGCCACATCCAGTTATCCGTCTCGCCACCAAACTTACCCATCGACTTAGGGATGGTGAAAACGAGTCGGAGATCGGTGAAATCTTGGTAAACGGTGGCATAAAAGCTGTTTCCTTCGTAGAAGGGGTCGATGGAAACACGCAGGGTTTTATCCTGTTTGCGAACAGAATCTGTTAGCACTTTTTGCAAGGAGTCGATGAGTAACTCTTGTTGACGTTTGCTAGCCTTGGCATATCCGCGTGCCATGAGTCGCGGCGTGATGTCTTGTTGCGACTTCATGAAGCTCACAAACATGTCTTTGTTGGGCAGTTCTTCGGCGTAAGTCTTGGCGAAAAAGCCGTCTTTCATGTAGTCGTGTTCAACGGTGGAATGGCTTCTTATGGCCTCAAAGCCGCAATGATGGTTGGTAAACACCAGGCCGTTGGGCGAAACCACCACGCCCGAGCAATATCCCGAGAAGCTCACCACGGCGTTTTTTACGGCATCCTTGCTTTGGTAGATGTCGGCATAAGGCAGCTTGAAGCCTTCGGCCTGCATCTGTTGGTACACTGCCTGCGGCAGATTGTACAGCGTCCACATGCCTTCGTCGGCCTTTGCCGTAACGAATGCCATGAGGGCAGCGAAGATAAATGTTAGTTTTCTCATATTTATTGTTGTTGATGTTTCTTCAAATCCCACTTCCATATATGCCCGATGAAAAGGAGTATAATAACCGTATTCACCCCTAATGCAACAAACATGGAGAAATGTGTGTTGGAATAGTTGATGCAAAAATAGAAAAGGGCTGCGATGGCCACATAAACGCCGATGCTTTTTAGCGGATAAGCGATGGGATACTTGCGTTGCCCCACGATGTAACTAAGAATCATGGCCGTGGCATAACCCACAAAGCCAGCCCAAGCACAGGCCATGTAACCATAGCGGGGCACAAACAGCACGTTGATGGCGATGAGTACGGCACAGCCGATGCCAGAAAAGTAAGCACCCCAAATCGTTTTGTCGATGAGTTTGTACCAAAAAGAGAGGTTGAAGTATATGCCCATCATGATCTCGGCGGCCATTACGATGGGCACAACACGTAGTCCTTCCCAATAGTCGCGCCCGATGAGATGGCGGAAAATGTCGATGTAACCCACCACAACGAGGAAAGCCAGAAGGGTAAAGATGATGAAATACTTCATCGCTTTGGCGTAAGTGTCGCGGTTATCCTTCTCTTTCGACTTGCCGAATACGAATGGTTCGTAGGCATAACGAAAGGCTTGCGTTATCATCGCCATTATCATGGCTATCTTACTTGCCGCCCCGTAGATGCCCAACTGCGTGTGGGCGTCGCTGCCTTTATAGATGTAGGGGAACATTATCTTGTCGGCCGTTTGGTTAAGTATGCCTGCAATACCCAGCACCAGTATGGGCCAACTGTAAGAAAGCATGCGTTTGAGCAGGGCTTTATCAAACACATAGGCGAAGCCGCGAAGCTCTTTCCAAAAGCAAAACGTGATGCTGCCCGTGCAAACAAGGTTGATGTAGAAGGCGTAACCTGCGCCAACGTCGGGAGAATAAATGTAGCTTACCCACTGATGTCCGTCTTCGTACAAGGCTGGCAGCAGCAGATAGTAAATCAAATTGAGCGAAATGTTGCTGCCAACGAAGAGCAGTTTGAGGGCTGCAAACTTGATGGGACGCTTCTGATAGCGAAGGTAAGCGAAGGGAATGCACTGGAATGCGTCGATGGCAACGGTCATGGCCATCACCCAAACGTACGATGGGTGGTCGGCATAACCCATCGCTTGAGATATGGGGTGCAAGAAAAGCAGCACCATTGCGATGAAAAGGGTGGAAGTGAAACCCACGGAGAGCAGGATGGTGGAATATACTCGCTGTGGTTTTTCATCGCTCTTGTTGGCGTAACGAAAGAATGTGGTCTCCATGCCATAGGTCAATAGCACCAAGAAAAGGGCCGTGTAGGCATACAGGTTGGTGATAACACCATAACCACCGCTTGCCGATGTAATCTTAATCGTATAAAGCGGCACAAGCAGATAGTTGAGAAAACGGCCCACAATGCTACTCATTCCGTAGATGGCCGTGTCTTTTACCAAAGATTTTAAATTACTCATAGACAATGATTAGGGGGCAGACAAACCTCCATTTTTTTAGTTTACAGGCTCACAAGTTAACGAATGAACAAGGCATTTACTCTTCTCGCATGTCTCATTTGGTTTATTGTAAGCCTCCTTATTTTAAAAAAACATGTATGATATCGCTATTGCCGCGACGACTCCCGCTAAGTCGGCAAGCAGTCCGCAGGCCACTGCGTGGCGCGTATAGCGAATGCCCACGCTGCCAAAATAAACGGCGAGGACGTAGAAAGTGGTGTCGGTGCTGCCTTGGAAGATGCAACTGAGCCGCCCAACGAACGAGTCAGCACCATAAGTTGTCATTGTATCAATCATTATTCCACGCGCACCTGCTCCCGAAAGGGGCTTCATCAGTGCGGTGGGCAATGCCTCGATGAAATCGGTGTTTATGCCTAACAAGCCGATTAGCCAGCGAATGCCGTCCACAAGGTAGTCCATAGCACCCGAAGCACGGAAAACGGCCACGCCAACGAGTATGGCAACGAGGTAGGGAATGATGCGAACGGCGGTTTGAAATCCGTCTTTCGCGCCTTCTATGAAAGAGTCGTACACGTTCACGCGCTTGAAAACACCTGCCACGATGAATGCCACGATGATACCCATGAGCAGGATGTTGGCCACGCTGGTGCTAACAATGTTCATCGTTTCCTTATCCATACGTCCGAAACCCCAAATGATTGAAGCCACTATGGCACAGGCAACGAAAAGGCCTAAAAGGATTTTAGGGCTCAGAAGGTTTATCTTTTGATACATGCTGGTGAAGATGATGCCAGCCAAAGTGCTGAAAAACGTAGCCAGGAGTATGGGTATGAACACGTCTGTTGGTTGCGCTGCGCCTAGCTGTGCACGATAGGCCATGATGCTTACAGGTATCAACGTGAGCCCTGACGTGTTGAGAACGAGGAACATTATCATGGGATTAGAGGCCGTGTCTTTCTTCGGATTGAGCGTTTGCAGCTGCTCCATAGCCTTCAATCCCAAAGGAGTGGCGGCGTTGTCGAGCCCCAACATGTTGGCGGCGATGTTCATAAAGATGCTTCCTGTTACGGGATGACCCTTGGGAATGTCGGGAAAGAGGCGGGTGAACACCGGACTTAGCACGCGTGCCAAGGCGTTAACCACGCCTCCACGCTCGCCAATCTTCATCACTCCGAGCCATAAAGAGAGGATGCCCGTTAGCCCTATCGAGATTTCGAAGGCCTTTTTCGACATCTCGAAAGTGCTGTCCATCATGGCCGGGAACACTGTTGCGTCGCCCATAAACAGAAGTTTGGCCGCAGCGACAACGAAGGCCACGAGGAAGAAGGATATCCAAATGTAGTTTAAAACCATGTTCTACTAGATGTTTTCGGTTCTTATGGGATGTGAGCCGTTGGTAAACGGCGGCTGCATGCCCGATGGGGCGATGCAATGGGGCAAAAAGAGCGATGCCATTGGCCGAAAAAGCCATTTCATCGGCAACGCTCCTTTTGCCTGTATGTGGGTTAAGACGGCCTAACGCGCGTTTCGTCCGCGTTCGTGTAGGGTCTTTATCTGCTTCACTTGCCGTGAAAGGTCGGCATAATGCAAGGCGTTGATGCCCGTGGCGGCTTGCGCTTGGGCCTGCAAATAGCTGTCGAGCTTGTCGAGATGTTGGGCAACGAAGAGCATGGCATCCGTGTTATAGGCGGGCGCATTGGGCGCGGCTTTGTCCTTGTCTTCGGGGTTGAGCATGGCATTGAGCCGCTCCACATACTTGCGTTGCAAAGCTCGACGACTGCTGTTCTTCAATTCTTGCGTGGCATCGAGCGGTGTCCACACCTTAGCGAAGAGGTCGTCAAGGTAGTTTTCAAGCCGATAAGCCGTGGGCGAAGCCTGCGAATTGTTGTAAATGGCATTGAGCAAGCCCAGCGAAAGCGTTGCGTTGAGGGCCGAAGCCTGCATCTTGGCAATCTCGGTGGCAGCGTCCACGCCCGTCTTCGATGTTATTTCGGCCGGATAGAGCCACAAGGGAGCATCGAAAACTTGGCGGCCGAAGTAGTCGAGTGCGGCCTTTTGGCGTTCGGCAGGCACCAGTTCGTAGGGCTCCTTGCCGGGCATGTTGTTGATATAGCGGCCGCCTATGTTCTTTGCAACGTGGTCGAAGTAGCGCGCGAACTGCTGTCGGGCACTGTTATACATCTCGCGCAGGTCGTCGTATTGGTCGTTTGGCTGGCGTGTCCATTGCGGAAGGTTGGCCACGAGCCGCTGAAGGTTCTTCACGCCATAGTCGCTTGCCTTCACATTGTCGTCGCCCAGGTCTTCCATCTGTGTGCGGGGGTCTTCGTTTCTGCCCTCTCCGCCGAACCAAAGACGGGGATTTTTGGCCAAAACTGCTGTCGTTTCGCTCATCAACTTCTCTTTTTCGACCATTTCATCCTTAAACTCGGGCCTGTATTGATAGCCCCATTTGATGGCCCACTTGTCGTAATCGTTCACGCGAGGGAAGAGTCCGCGCTCGCCAATATTGTCTTCGGGCTGGGCAACATAGTTGAATCGGGCGTAATCCATGATGGAAGCCGTGTGCCCATGTTTCTCCACCCAAGCCTTATCGCGCAACTTCTCCACAGGCGTTGCATAACTTGCGCCCATGTTGTGGCGCAGTCCGAGGGTATGCCCCACTTCATGCGAGGAGACGAAGCGTATCAGTTCGCCCATCAGCCGGTCGTCGAAGTCCATCGTTCGGGCGCGTTTGTCTAGCGGGCCGCATTGTGTCATGTACCATTTTGTGAGCAGGTTCATCACATTGTGAAACCAACAGATGTGGCTTTCGATGATTTCTCCGCTGCGAGGGTCCTTTACATGGGGGCCGTAAGCGTTCTCTACTTCAGACGGAAGATAGCGGATAACGTTAAAACGGGCATCGTCCAAGCTCATCGTGGGGTCGTTTTGGGGCCATTCCTTGCCTTGGATAGCGTTCTTAAAACCTGCCGCCTCGAAAGCAACGTTCCAGTCGTTGATGCCTTTAATGAGGTAAGGCACCCACTTGGGTGGTGTTGCGGGGTCGATATAAAACACGATTGGTTTAACGGGTTCCACCAATTCGCCGCGCTGATAGCGTTTCACGTCTTTGGGAACGAGCCTGAAACGGGAGATGAATTGCTCGCGCTGACTCTTGTGTTGCTTGTCTGAGAAGATGGTGTATGGGTAGGCGAAGTAGCCCACACGACTGTCCCACACGCGCTTTTGCATGGGCACTTTGGGCAAAGCCACGATGGATGTGTTGAGCGCGAGGGTTATTGCGCCCGTTCCAGAAGCCCTGATGGCACTGGGCGATGCCCCGTAAGTGCGCGTCGTTAGCACCTCTACGTTGATGGGATAGGTCTTAATGGTGTCGATAAACGTGCGGTCGGCCATTTGTGCGCCAATCTTTGTCTTCTCAAAGAACGTTCGGTTGATGCCCACAATGTTGTTGTCGCGGGCGAAAAAGGCGGTCACTTCGAAGAGGTTCATGCCCTTTTGAGTGTTTCCGGCAATGATGGGGAAGGCCGCAACGATGCGGTCGGCCTCGTTGGCCTCTTGTGTGCGAACGAAAGTGCGCAGAAGCATGGTTTTTGCATCGCGTTTTTCGAAGTAGATGGCGTCTTCGTTCACCATTTCACCGCTGAATTTGCCAAATCCTTGTGGCACTCCGGCGAAGCGTGTAACGGCCATGAAGTGGCGTCCAAGAAGGCTATCGTGCACTTCAAAGTACCATTTATCTTTGATGTGTCGCACGGTGAAAAGTCCATTCATCACCGTTCCGCTGTCTTTCATCAGCTTGTCGTAGTCGGTTTCCTTCTTCTTCGGTTCGGCTTTGGCATCCTTTCCGTTCGGCTTTTGCACCTTGGTGGTGTCTGTCTTGGTGGTTTGCGTGGTGTCTTTCTGCACCTTTATGGCAAACGCAGCCTTTGCCTGTGCCGAATAGCCCAGAGCCAAGGCCGCCAAGAGGCAGCCCAGTTTGCTTTTTATACCCATACTCACTTTGTCCGTTTTGTATATGTTCATGTGTTAATGGGGCGAACAACCGATGTTGCCCGCCCGTTTTCATTCTACAAAGATAGTGTTTTTTGCACAAATACGCGCCCGATGCCATGCTTATCAAGGCCTTACGCTTGCATTGAGGTGAGGTCGCAACGAGCATTTGACATGCCGCCGAACAATTATTCGTGCCAAAAAGAGCGATGAATTGGCGCAATTTTGAAGCAACCCGCGCGTTGAGAATAAACGATTACGAATGTCGAATAAACAATATTTAACCTTTACAGAGGCGGGATTATCGGCCAAGTGAAATGGATTTGGAATGATGTAGGCCATAAGTTTGTTCGCCTGTGTGCCCCTTACAGCAACAACACTCCTAGAGATGTTTCGCCGCTCCTGTGGCTTTTCATAAAGAATATGATACGCCAGTTCGGGTTAATAACCAGTCATTATGCCAACTGCCGCAAAGCGTTAGTTGAATCAATCATCCCCTCATTGAGACAAAAGACTTCGCAAAAGGAGTTGTTCCTTATCCCGAGCTGGCGTAATATGATGCCTTTTGGCTCGCGCGGCGGTGTGTCTTGCTGGGTCGAAACATCTCAAAAATGTAACGTTTTCGGCATAATTTTTAACATTATGGCTGCCCTTGCTCGCCGCAAGTTGGGCATCGGCCGAAAATAACGCATTCTCGCATGGGGTTGTTGCAAGAAAATGAGGGATGGATGTCGGCATCTTAAACGCCATTTTGCCTATTTTATCCGCATTTTCGACCAAAACACATGCTAAAAACTGCAACAGCCAACCTTTTTTATATGAAAAAGCATTGCTTTTAGATAGACTTAGCACTGCTAACTGATGGAGTTAGCAAGGCAATTTCATACAGTTAGCTTTGCTAAATGATGCATTTTGCCGAGAAATGAACGGGAAAGGATTTGTCTCGGACGGAAAAAGGAACGTTGGATGCTATGAAAAAGACGAAAAAGTTGGCAAAAACAGAGAGCAAAAAACACACAACGGCAACAATCTAGAGAAGCTAAACGATGCAAAATGCACCATTTTATGCCGGCGGTTTACCCAAAAACCATTTGAAGAATAAGGAAAGTGTGTGCTTTTTGATGGGTTTAAGGCCTTGAAGAATGCTAGAATTGCGCGTGGGAAAATGTTGTTTTGTAAAGTTATAAGAACAAAATTGGGATGCCAAGGAAATGGGGTGGGAAAGCCAAAGGTGCTTGGATTGCCAACAAGAAACCCTCCGTTTGTGTCTTCTTACGATTTGTAGACAACACGTTTGGAGCGAGGTGTTTTCATAACAAGCTGTTTACCAAAACCTTGTTGTTCCAAGATAACAATCAATTGGCCGCAGATGGGCGAACCATTGCTCTTACTCTCGGGCAGATTGGGTTGCTCCGAACGACACGAAAACACCCTCATTTGCCGTTCATCATACCCCAAAATCAAGAAACAGCCATTAAAAATGAGTGCAAAAACCATGTTATACAACATGAAAAAAGAATGAAACCCATCATAAATAGCGTACATTCGCTCGACCAAAAACATGCGATGGAATGGTAAAAATAATTAGATGAAACAAGAAAATGGATGACAAAAACATAAGAAATAACGAAATTCCGAACAATATATGTTTTAAAACGATTACAATAATTATCGCCTAAAAATTTGGTTATCAAAGGGAAATAGGCTATTTTTGCACAAAGAAGGTAGCAAAAGGAGTGCTTGGGCGCACAACATTACACCTTGATGCGCTCATTAGTTATATGGGTGGAGGCCAAAAGCTTTCTTTCTCGTTAACTTCTTTATTGGCAACCGAATGGTAGAATGGTAGAATGGTAAATGAGTAAACTGGTGAACAAGTCAATTGGTGAACTTGTTAACTGGTCAACTAGTGAACTTGTTAACTAGTAGCTCTTCAACTGGTAAACTCATCACCCATTAACCTCCTCATCCAGTCAACTTGACATCCGCCACACTCCAAGCGCAACCACATGAATTGTGTATGAAAACAGGTCTATTCACAGGCAGCTTCGACCCATTCACCATTGGGCACCAGTCGATTGTGGAACGTGTATTGCCACTATTCGACAAGCTTGTTATCGGCGTAGGCGTAAACGAACGCAAGAAATACATGTACAGTGCAGAGGTGAGGGTGAAAGCAATAGCCAACCTCTACGCTAAAAACCCCAAGGTGGAAGTGCGCGCATTCAACGATTTGGCCGTTGACTTCGCCCACCGAGAGGGCGCATGGTTCATCGTCAAAGGCGTGAGAAGCGTGAAAGACTTTGAGTACGAACGCGAACAGGCCGACATAAACCGCGCACTGGGAGGCATAGAAACACTGCTGGTGCTTGCTCAACCGCAGCACGCCAGCGTCAGTTCGTCACTCGTAAGGGAACTCATCCACTTCGGAAAGAACGCAGACATGTTCCTACCAAAGAGCGAATGAAACCCAAAACAGAAACAACTTATGATTACATACAATACCGACGGCGTGAAAATGCCGAAAATCAAAAGGAAAGACACCACGGAATGGATTAAGGCCGTGGCACAATCCTACGGAAGAAAGGTGGGAGAAGTGGGATACATGTTCGTGAACGACGCGAAAATCCTGGAAATAAACAACGAATACCTGGGACACGACTATTACACGGACGTTATCACCTTCGACTACGATGAAGGAGATGTCGTCAATGGCGACATTGTTATCTCTTTGGACACCGTGAGAACCAATGCACAACTGTTCGACAAGGCGTTCGAAGAAGAACTCTACCGTGTCATCATACACGGGATACTTCACCTATGCGGGCTTAACGACAAAGGTCCCGGGGAGAGGGAAATCATGGAAGAGGCTGAAAACAAAGCCTTGGAAATGAGAAATGGCGCTTTCTGATACCTGAAAAAACGCCGATGAAATGGGGGAAACCCCAGCGGGAACGTGTCCCGTAACAACCTGTTGCGCATCTATGCGCAAAACAAAAGCGACACAAGGCGGGCCTATAACTAAACGTAACTAATCCTTTTCATCCGCCCAGCCCCACGCTATGGCGCAAATGCGTTTCCTTGAACAGCGCCACAAGGAAATTTATCTAAACTACGTGTTACACAAACACGCCTAAATTTTTTAATGATTGAATGCATGAGAGAAAACAATGCAATAAGAGCATTGGGTAAAAAGGTTCTATGCCGCATTGCCCTTTTCGTGCTTGTCTACCTCTCGTTGGTTGCCCTGGGCCTAACACTGCTCTACATTGGCTACAAATGGACAACGTTTTGGGGAATAGATATGCTGCAACGTGCCTTCGATGGCACTCACAGCGGGTTTGTCATGCTCATACTCCTGGGCGTATATCTCGGAGTTATCGCTCTCTGTATGATGTTCGGACTTTTCCTCGTGAAGTTTATCTTCACCCGACTGAATGTGGAAGAAGAAGGAAAAATATTGGTGAAAGAACAGGATTGCCCGCTTATCTTCGAGCTGATACGCAACGTGGCCAAAGACACCAAATGCCAAATGCCGCACAAGGTGTACTTGTCGGCAGACATCAATGCCTGTGTGTACTTCAACACCACGTTCTGGTCGATGTTCTTTCCCGTCAGAAAAAACCTCGTGCTTGGTGCCGGGCTCTTTGCCAACACTAGCACCGAAGAGATTAAAGGAATACTCGCACACGAGTTCGGACACTTCTCGCAAGACAGCATGAAAATATCTTCTGTTGTTTACACGGCCAACATCGTGATGGGAAATCTGGTCTATGGCGAAGACGCTTGGGACAGATGGGTGGACCGTTGGAGCCACTTCGGGTGGAGCCCTTTCGCTGTCTTCGGCATGCTCACGCGCTTCTTCACCATCAAAGTGAGGCTCTTGCTGCAAGCTATCTACAGATATGTGAACATCGCTTACCGCGAGTTGTCACGACAAATGGAGTATGATGCCGACAGCATTGCTTGCAAGGTGGTGGGAAAGGCCGTCCTGGCATCGTCGTTCTACAAGACTACGGTGCTGATGCAATGCAGTTCCAACACGCATGTGGCTATGGTCAGACTGGCCGAAACGGCAAAAAAAGCCGATCCATTCGAGGTTTTGGAGCTGCTCGCACAGATTAAGTCTAACGAGGAAGAACGAACGATAGTGGCTACGGAGCTGCTACAAACGGAGGTAAAAACCACAGACGAACCAATTGCGAGGTTCTCTTGCGAAGATGTTTGGGACTCGCATCCTTCGGATAAGGAGCGTATTCTGCACCTGCCCAACATTCCCTTGCAGACCAACAGCCCGCTACAGCCGGCTTGGAGCATACTGCCAAGGGCTTTAAGAACGAGGGTGGCCGAGCTACTCAAGTATGAAAAGAATGCAAAATGCGCACCCAAAGAGATGCTTACGGGCGAAAAGCTACGGCAATGGCTCGAAAAGGAACTCTTAACCGAACTGCTCGACATGCGTTTCCGCCGATTCTTCGTTGAGTGTGGCTGCATCGACCTCTTCAACCCGATGGAAGAACCTGCCGCACAGATGGTGACTTACCCTTTCACCAAGCGTAATCGCAACATCGTAACGGCTTATATCAGGGCTTACGAGGATGCTGAACAGATGATTGAAATAATGAACGGCAATCGAGAGGTGAGCGCAGCTTACTATAAAGGAAAGAGTTACGCGCCAAACGACTTGCCTACCATCGAGCACAGCCAGTATATGGAGCGCATGTTGCCCAAGGTGAAGAATGTTTACCGAGACATCTACACTTACTTGCGCCACAGTAGCAGGGGTGAGGAGGTTCAAAATCTCTACGAACGACTCTTCGCACTAAACAAAGAGATTGAACGCTTCCAGCAAGTGATTATCAATCCGGCTGAAAAAATGGTGGAGAAGTGGAACTGCAGCAGCAAAGATGTTAAAGACGAGGTGTTGTTGTTCGACAGATATGACACTGTGTTTTCGCAATTGCAAGGCATCATGCCCGAAGCATGCGCGATGTTAGACCCAGATTTCGCTACAAACGAAACTTGCACGGCCTTGAGAAAGCTCACTTCGTGTTCGCCAGAAACTTGCCATTTCACCGATAGCGACGAGAGAATGAACGACATTAACAATTGTCTCACGCTGCTCTCGCCCTTCCTCGACTTACTGCAACAGCAATATGCGGAGCTTAAACTGGCTATCGGAAGGATTGCACAGGCTGAAGAGGGACTGAACTCTTGAGAAGTTATTTTGATGGGTAATTCTAGGAGTTGAGGAGTTATGGAGCTGAGTAGTTAAGCCTATACCTGCGCGGCGTTATACTATTTGCTTCGTAACCCCGAGAATTGGGCTACAAATCAACTTCAATGGCATCGGATGATTAGGAACTTGGCAGTGTCCTTTTACAAGAAATGGGCTACAAATCAACTTCTATGCACCGAATTAACCACTAAAAGAGAATAAACGTTCTGATGAAAAAGAATGGAATAAAGAGGAAATAGCAGGGTTTAAAGAGGAAGTTGTGGGATATAAAGAGGAAATAGCAAATGTTTAAAGAGGGAGTAGAAATCTTAAAGAAGGAGTAGTAAGGTTTAATTAAAGGGGAAGTAGCAAAGCTATTGGCTTAACTCCTTAACTACTTATCTCCTTAATTCCTCAAAAGATTTCTCAAAAGAAATCATAATCTTTGGCGACACTAGCTGTACGCCATACCATAAAATGCACTACTGAGGTTGAAGGATGGCTTCGGCCATCCTTTTTTGTACCCTTTAATTTGCATATATGGGTTCTATCACCTAACTTTGTAAGTCCTTTGCGGCGCAAAACGCGTGTAATTATTCGCCTTACTTGCCGCAAACACTTGATTTTAAGAACATAAAGAGCTCCACAAATTCATTGTGAGCCAACATATATAACAATAAAGAAAGGGGGCAAGCAGTGTCCTCTGGATTGCGCATGTGCGCACAAACGAATGCGCTAATGCAGCAAAACGGCGATTAAGATGGGATAAGCGGCCAAGCACTTGCTCACTATGAACGAGAAATTATAGAGAAATCTAGGAAAAAAGAAACGCTTAACGCTAGATAGTCTAGAGTAACTAGGAAAACGAGATAGCCTAGAAACAATAGATAAGTTAGGAATACTAGGGACACCTGATAAGCTAGAGAGCCTAGATAACCAAGGGATACCAGGCAATCTGGTTGATGCAGGAAAGCTATCCTCCCTAGATAATCCCCAAAAAGGCTCCGTTCTAGCCCACCATCATCGCCAAAAAAAGAATAAAATCAAGTACAAACAGCAAAAAGTAATATGACATTCAAATACGATGTCCTTGTGATTGGCGGCGGACACGCTGGTTGTGAAGCAGCTTGTGCTGCTGCAAAACTAGGCGCGAAAACATGCCTTATCACTATGGACATGAACAAAATAGCACAAATGAGCTGCAATCCCGCCGTAGGAGGCATTGCAAAAGGCCAAATCGTGCGAGAAATTGATGCTCTCGGCGGTGAAATGGGGATAATTACCGATTCCACTTCCATTCAGTTTCGCATGCTCAACAAGGGCAAAGGACCTGCCGTTTGGAGCCCTCGAGCACAATGCGACAGGGCGAAATTCATCACCACGTGGAGAGAAAAGCTCGATGAAACCGAGGGATTGGACATCTGGCAAGACCAAGCCGATGAACTATTGGTGGAGGATGGCGCAGCCGTTGGCGTGAAAACAATATGGGGAGCGGTGTTCAAAGCACGTTGCATTGTCGTTACGGCGGGTACCTTTCTTAACGGATTGATGCACGTTGGCAAAGTGCAGATACCCGGAGGACGTTGTGCCGAGCCGGCTGTGTATCGATTCAGCGAGAGCATTTCGAGGCATGGCATCGCCGTTCATCGCATGAAGACGGGCACACCCGTGAGAATCGACGCGCGCACTGTGCACTTCGAAGACATGGAAAGGCAAGACGGGGAGATAGATTTCCACCAGTTTAGCTACATGCAAACGCCCAGAACACTCAAACAATTGCCTTGCTGGACCTTCTACACCACGCAAGAGGCGCACCAAACCTTGCAACAAGGCATTGCAGATTCGCCCCTTTTCAACGGACAAATTCAAAGTACAGGACCGCGATATTGCCCCAGCATTGAAACGAAGCTCGTTACTTTCCCCGACAAGGAGCAACATCCGCTGTTCTTGGAACCCGAAGGTGAGAACACAGCAGAGATGTATCTCAACGGTTTTTCGTCGAGTATGCCACTTGATGTGCAGCTCAACGCCCTAAGAAAGATACTTGCCCTTCGCGATGTAAAGGCTTATAGGCCGGGGTATGCCATTGAATACGATTACTTCGACCCCACCCTGCTCCATCCTTCCCTCGAGTCTAAGCTGCTCAAAGGCCTGTATCTTGCAGGGCAAGTAAACGGCACTACGGGCTACGAAGAAGCCGCAGGACAAGGATTGATGGCTGGAATTAATGCGGCAATGGCATGCAATGGCGGCGAACCTTTCGTGATGAAAAGGGATGAAAGCTACATTGGCGTGCTAATAGACGACCTCACTACAAAGGGTGTTGATGAGCCTTACCGCATGTTTACCTCGCGTGCTGAATACCGAATACTGCTGCGACAAGACGATGCCGATGCGCGTTTGACCGAACGAGCCTATCAAATAGGACTTGCAACAAGGCAACGTTACGACCATTGGATGGAGAAAAAAGCCCACATCGAACGCATCATCAACTTCTCTGAAGCAACGGCCGTGAAGCCGAAGGATATCAATGCGGCTCTCGAACACTGGGGAACAACACCCTTAAACGGCACTACAAAACTTGTAGATCTCATCGCACGACCGCAATTAAATGTGCAAAGCCTCGCGGAGGTGCTGCCTGAATTGAAGGCTGTAATCGAAGAAGCACCCAACAGGAAAGAAGAAATTGTGGAGGCCGCAGAGATAAAGATGAAGTACAAAGGGTACATAGAACGCGAAAAAATCGTGGCAGACAAAATGCGCCGTTTGGAAAACATCCGCATCAAAGGGCACTTCAATTACGAAGAATTGCACGAAATATCGACCGAAGGCCGGCAAAAGCTGGCACGCATCAATCCCGAAACGCTGGCCCAAGCATCGCGCATCCCAGGTGTTTCACCCAGCGATATAAACGTGTTGCTGGTGCTTATGAACCGATAAAACAGAACGATAACGACACGAACAAGGTGCATGGGCAAGCTAAAGCAAACGAAAGTTTCTGCAAAGCGTCAAAAGAACAAACGCAAGCTTATACAAAGCAAGCCCAAAACACCAGACACGCGTGTTTGGAACGCAGAGAAAAGAAATACAATAAATGCCGAAACAAACGAAGAGGCCTAAGGCCTTTGAAACGTACTCGGCACAAATAGAGAAGAAAGAGAAAAGACAAAGCGTGGATACTTAAAGCTTCACTCGAAGCATATTACGTTCCACGTGAAACAAAAAGTATAAGAATAGAAACATAACTTACTGTAAATGAATAACAAACTATTGATGGACAATCTGCGTTGTATACCAGATTGGCCGAAGAAAGGGGTTAATTTTCGCGATGTAACAACGCTGTTTAAGAACCCCGAATGCATCAAAGTAATCACTGATGAAATGTGCGAGATATACAAAGACAAAGGAATAACGAAGATTGTAGGCATCGAGTCGCGCGGTTTCGTTATGTCTTCTGCCGTTGCCATTAGGCTTGGGGCAGGCATTGTGCTTTGTAGAAAGCCTGGAAAGCTGCCTTGCGAAACCGTACAAGAAAGTTATAACAAGGAGTATGGCACGGATACCATCGAGATACACAAAGATTCGATTACCGAAGATGATGTTATCCTGTTGCACGACGACCTTCTTGCCACTGGCGGAACGATGAAAGCGGCTTGCGACTTGGTGAAAAAGTTCAATCCCAAAAAGATTTATGCCAACTTCATCATCGAGCTAGTGAACGAAGAACTTAATGGCAGGGCTGCTTTTGATAAGGACATTGAGATTTCAACGCTCATACAGGTATAGGCGTAGGCTGCGAAAACAAGCATTGCTTCAATAGCAAGCATTGGCCAATACCACACTTTTGGGGCGACAAAACGAGAATATCTTATGCTTTCCATCTGCAACTTTGCCTTTGGAAACAGGGAATAAGGTGTTCTCGTTTATTTTGTTTACCCTAAAAAATAAGCGTGATAAACCAAACATTGGAGTGTGTTAAACCAGATATTGGAGCGCATTCAACCAAACATTGGGCGTGCTAAACCAAAAATAGGGGTGTATTCAACCAAACATTGGAGCGTATTTAACCAATCACAAGAGCGTGTTCAATGACACATTTGGGATTATTCGCACCAAAAATAACGGGTGTTTTGAAGTGTAAAGTATGGAGGTAATCCGGATGAAAGTTTCAATTCTCCCTGCTAATTCACTTAAATTTGCGCGTGGGAACTGTCACTATAACGCCCTACCCTACACGCATAACAACCAGTTCTTGTGCTCTTGCGTTTTACCCAACTTGCATTTTGTTGGCATATAAACAATCATATGCTGGCATCAACAATAAACTTTCATACTAGATGAAAGCAACAATGGGAGTATAATCGCAAGGTATCGATACAAAGCGCATGAAGTAGAGCCGCTATATCCATAGAATAGCATTGCAAACGCTATCGAATAGCACAGCTAACCACATCGGATAGCACAGCTAACTACATCGGATAGCACAGCTAACTACATCGAATAGCACAGCTAAGTCTATCGAATAGCACAGCTAAGTCTACCGAATAGCACAGCAAACTCTATGAGATAGCACTACCAAGCGAAAGGAATAACACAGCTAGGAGCAAGAAATAGGCGTACAAGTTCTTGGGAACGACACGGCTAGATTAAACAATTGCGGCAAATTTGCACACTTATCACGTTATTATCATAACGGAATACGGCAGGTTTCCGTGGTTAACGCGTGCTGATGATATGAGCTTTCAGGATAAAAGCACACAAAAATATAGTGCCTTTGCGTATAGTAAACCAGAAACAAATGTTGTGATATGCCTAGCAAAGCATTTACAAGCGTTTTGTATTCTAACCCATCAGGACATCTACGTTGCACACTAAGCAGGCACATTGTTTAGCAACGAGCAAGCCTAGACAAAAAGATAGTCCTCCCCATTGCCACAAACAATCAACATCGAGAAGGGATGCGCTTTGCATATGTAATATGAAAAGCAATCACCTTCACTAGAAAGCAAAAGGCAAACACTTACTATTAAGTTTCACGTGAAACAAAAAACATCGTATTACCTTTAAACAAAGGGATTATAACTATGACGAAAGAAGAAAACGAAAAGCGATTGGCACACCTAAAAGGCATCGTGTTGAGCCTGCCAGACAAACCAGGCAGCTATCAATTTTACGACAAAGACCACACGATTATCTATGTTGGCAAGGCCAAAAATTTGAAGAGCAGAGTGTCTTCTTACTTTCATAAGGAGGTAGACAGATTTAAAACGAAGGTTTTGGTAAGCAAAATCTTCGACATTTCGTATACCGTTGTAAACACTGAAGAGGATGCTTTACTGCTCGAAAACAGCCTCATCAAAAAATATAACCCACGTTATAATGTGCTTTTAAAAGACGGAAAGACTTATCCGAGCATCTGTGTTACCAACGAATTGTTTCCGCGAATTTTCAAAACACGCACCATTAACAAGCGGCTGGGCACATATTATGGACCCTATAGCCATGTACCAACGATGGTGGCACTGCTTGAAATCATCGGTAAGATATACAAACCACGCACCTGCCACTTCCCCATAACGCAAGAAGGAATAGAGATGGGGAAGTATAAGGCATGCTTAGAATACCATATACACAACTGCGATGCACCCTGCGTGGGCAAACAGAGCTGGGAAAACTACCAAGAAAACATTCGCCAAGCGCGCGAAATATTGAAAGGAAACACGCGCGAGGTGTGTAAGATGCTATATGAAGAGATGCTACAAAAGGCAGAAGAACTGAAATTTGAGGAGGCAGAAACCCTGAAAAAGCGTTATCTGCTGCTCGATAACTTTTGTGCCAAGAGCGAAGTGGTTAGCTTTAGCATTGCCGATGTGGATGTGTTCTCCATCATCGATGACGAGTTTAACCGCACGGCTTTCATCAATTACCTGCATGTAAAGAACGGAACGGTGAACCAAAGCTTCACTTTCGAGTACAAAAGAAAGCTGGACGAAACCTTAGAAGACATCCTGGCATCGGCCATTCCCGAAATTCGCGAGCGTTTTAACAGCAAAGCGAAAGAGATTGTAGTGCCTTTTGAGATGGAATGGAACATGCGCGAGGCCGTATTTATTGTGCCGCAAAGAGGTGACAAACGCCGTTTGCTGGAGCTTTCTGAGATGAATGGCAAGCAATATAAGTTTGACAGACTGAAACAAAGCGAGAAACTGAACCCCGAACAAAAGGCTGTTAGGTTGATGAAAGAACTGCAATCGAAGCTGAAACTGCCACAAATGCCCTACCAGATTGAGTGTTTTGACAACTCAAACATATCAGGAACGGATGCTGTTGCGGGCTGTGTGGTTTTCAAAGCCATGAAGCCTAGCAAGCAAGATTACCGCAAATACAACATCAAAACCGTGGAAGGACCCGACGATTATGCCTCGATGCAAGAGGTGGTAAGGCGGCGTTACAAGCGCATGATTGAGGAAGGCACTCCCCTACCCCAACTGATTATCACCGATGGTGGTAAAGGTCAGATGGGTGTTGTGCGCGAAGTGGTGGTTGATGAGCTGCACCTAGACATCCCCATTGCCGGTTTGGCAAAAGACGACAGGCACAGAACCAACGAACTTCTCTATGGTTGGCCGCCGCAGGTGGTGGGACTCGATGTGAAAAGCGAACTCTTCCATGTGTTGACCCGCATACAAGACGAGGTGCATCGCTATGCCATCACCTTTCATAGGGATAAGCGCAGCAAGCATGCTTTGCACTCCGAGTTGGACGACATCAAAGGCATTGGTCCTAAAACCAAGGCTACATTGCTGAAGAAACTTAAGTCGGTGAAGCAGATTAAGGATGCTTCGCTCGAAGTGTTAACCGAAGTGGTGGGTAAGGCAAAGGCAGAAATGGTGTTTAACCATTGGCATAACACAGAACCGAACGACAACTACCGGCTCTGATCCAAACATTAGTTGAAGGATGATATATGAAATGAATTGGTTAGTGGTACGAATATCAAGACTTAATTGAAACACAATGCATATGCGTACGCTGGCCATAACCCCAGATATGCAATGTTGAAAGTACACCATCCCTTGCGCCAACTATACACAGAGGTTTGTTATCCCCAGGGAAAATGCAAACTGCATGTTCAGTTTCTATTTTCCTTTTCATCTGAATGGGTTTCTATAGAAAGGTATATGCCCCTGCCGAAGATTACAAGTTGTGGCGATACTCACGCCAGAGAGAGCAAAATGTTATAGAAAACAATGTCGTTCAACCGCAAATAAAATCAACGAAAATTCCTTTTCTTTGTCACATTGAAACATAAAACGAGGCAAATATCGAGCGATAAGAATGAACAAACTAAAAGCTAATGTCCTGATAATCAAAGGAAAGAGAAAAGATAAACAAACATAAGACCTAGCCTTAAGATGGATATGTAACTCTAAAGTATTAGTATTCAAAACGTTACAAACTTCAAAAATACGGCGATATTTGCAGCCGACTGGAGGGTTGTGCGCAAATATTCAATTCTCCGTGTTAATAGATGTTATTAAAATTAGGGTAAAACTAAAAATTCCCTTAAAGCAGAAAATGGAGTAATCGAGTGAAATTCACACTTACCAAAAAGCATTAGACGGGGAAATAATAATAATAAGCAAGCATAATACAAACTTCATTATGGCGTTATATAACAAGTTGGGGTATCACAACGGATGAACCGCAAACACTTAACGAAGTAGTGGCAATAGGAAAAGGCATACTTAGAGGTTTTCAATTTCACAAACTACGCTGTGAAATTAAGAAGAGGCATAAGGAGGAAGAAACACCAATCAATCTTCATTACTAAGCCCAACCTCATCAATAGAAGAGTGAAAGGAGAAATTAAAAATTAAATAATCACCATCACTCAATACAAACTTATCAGTCTTGACTGAGCAAAATAACCAGCATTAAAAAAGAATACCACTACTGTACCTTGCTTGCGCTTCAATAAAAAGCCAGAACGAATGGAATCAAGAAATCAATCTCCATCACACAAGTCAATTGCAAGAATTAAAAAATTGGTCAAAGTGAAAAAAGGAGAAGAATAAATGGTTGAAAAGGAAAGAACCAAAAAATGGAAAAAGAGGAGGACAATGTAACATGGGAATAAGGAAACATGCGAAAATAATTTTCATCATTTGTATGATATTATGTACCATAAAATCAAAGGCACAAGAAAACACCTTTGGTTACAGATGGAACATGCACACCACCGATTATTTCTTCGAAGCAATAAAAGACTCAACAGAGCAACCTTCATCCATCTTGTTCGTATGTCGACCCTATGAAAATGGGAAAATTGGCACGTTGATACCTGTATATCAATTGAATAACGGCGAACCAGAAATAACGATAAGCATAAATTACAAAACCCAAAAATGCAAAACAACGTGCATCACGCTTAACGTTATCGGTGATTGCGAACGCGTTTTGAACACCAAGACCATCCCCCTACCCCACTCAAAAAATTGGAACAGCATAACAAAAAAAATCAAAATAAAAGATGCAGAACTGCTAAACATCTTCATAGAAGGCACTGGGAACGATAAAATGCATGGTAAACTTTGGGTGAGCTACTTCAATGTAACGTCCAACGGAAAACGTTTGGAAAACTATGCAGAGCCAAAAAAAGAGATTACAACCGTGAACAAGACTAATGTAACGGGCATCAGCAGCGAACAATACCAGAAAATTCCCTCCATGCAAATCCGCATCATGGCCATTGGCGAAACCATTCATGGCAGCAAAACACTTGGCACTACGGCATTCGACATCATCAAGCAACGCATCATGAAGCAGAACTGCAGGTTGGTGTTACACGAGTTTCCAATGGAATATTCGTTTTATGTCAATCGTTATATAAAGAACGACCCCCACTTTTCCTTCGCCAACATCGAGCGATATATGGAAGGCAACTTGTCTTCCGAGCAAACACTGTCGTTCATTCAATGGCTGCGCAGCTACAATGCAGCGCACAACAACGAAGTGTCCATGTGGGGAATAGACTTTGAAAGCATGGATTTGGCATCGAGCATCGACTTTTACGAGTTTGTGAAAACCCTCACAACTAACATTCAATCGGCAGAAATAGACTCGCTGGCCAAACGCTTTATCAACTGGGAACTCACGCCCAAAGACAGTTTAGAACTGCTTGAACCACAAGGTGCTGTGGGCAAATGGATGACAAGCGACGAACGCGAATTGATGCGTTTCTACCTTCGCGGCACACGTAGCTATCAAGAAAACTACGAAAGACTGATGCTTAGGGATGGTTTTATGGCAGAAGCGGCACAAAAAATAACAGAAACGGTGTTGAAACAAGGCGAAACAGCTTCAATTTACGGCCACTTCATACACCTTAACTACCTAACGGCCGGCGACATGAAGCTGCTGAACAACCGCAGCATGGGACATTACATGAAGTTGGCCTATAAAGAAGACTATCAGTGCATTGCCTTGTGCACTTACGAAGGAGAAACATTGAACGCAGTATCAGAAAAATCGATTGCCATTTCGCGTCTGGCCGATGCCCCAAAGGGCAGTATTGAGCGAGCAATGCATGAAACAGGTTACCCAATGGCATATCTTTCTACAGAAAAATTAAGTTGTAGCGACGTGTTTACCATGCGCATACTGGGTAACAGCAACGATAAGCAGCAATTTTTCTATTTCATGCCCAAGGCTCGTGTAGATGGTGTTTTGTTTTTGCAGCAGTCGCAGCCCGTTGTTAAAAGCCAAGCAACGCTTACCCACTACCTAAATTACATTGATGCCACCATCAGACGGTTCTTGGAAAGTAAGATAAACAGGTAGAAAATAGTGTTTCACGTGAAATAAACAAGAGTAGAATAGGTTTTATAACCACCATTGGCAACGCGCCTTTACCATGCATATCAATGGAAGGGTGCATGTTGCTGTGCGGCTACAAAGCCCTGGTAGTGCCGCTACAAGATGCTTGTACAGTGGCTACAAGGTGCTTGTAGTGCGGCTACAAGGCTCTTGTACGGTGCCTACAAGATGGTTTGTACTGAACATTTAGCAAGTTTTAAATCCACTAGAAGTCAGAAATGTGCTAGTCTGCAAGGCTAATAATTAGCAAGAGTAAAGATAATTAACTAGAAACTATCGTTTAGAACGGTTATTTGTTGCAAGGAAAAAAGTAAGAAATCCACCATATACAAAGCACAGGATATACATGAAAACCCGAAACACATAATCGCCACAAATACAAAATTATTTTGTTATATCCCCGAATTTGGGTAATTTTGCACTAATACAACAAGATAAGGAGCAATGCGGATAGTAATCCAACGCGTAAAGCGCGCCTCAGTAAGCATCGAAGGCCGCGTAGAAAGTGCCATTGAAGGTGGAATGCTGGTGCTGTTGGGTGTTGGATACGCCGACACCGAAGCCGACATAGACTGGCTTGTGAAGAAAACAACCCAGCTACGTATCTTTGATGACAACGAGGGTGTGATGAATCTCTCTGTGAAAGACGTTGGCGGAAGCATCCTCGTTGTGAGTCAATTCACACTGATGGCATCGTGCAAGAAGGGCAACCGCCCATCGTACGTGCACGCTGCAAGCCTTGATGTGTCTGTTCCGCTTTACGAAACGTTCTGCCGCCGGCTGTCTGAAGCTTTGGGAAAACCCGTTGCCACGGGTGTTTTCGGTGCCGACATGCAAGTGGAACTGGTGAACGATGGGCCAGTGACCATCGTTATAGACAGCAAAGAGAAATAAACAAAAACACCAAATGGTAAAATACATCGACCTTTTCGCTGGCATAGGCGGCATAAGGATACCATTCGACGAATTGGGAGCGCAATGTGTGTTCTCGTCCGAATGGGATAAGGCGGCATGCAAGACGTATGCAGCCAACTTCGGTGACGTACCATTTGGCGACAAGTGCAACAATACCGCACCAGCGACTTCATCTGGGAGGTTAACGACAATGGAAACTTGATTGGCAAACATGCTGAAACAGGAGTAACAAAATTTACTTGGCAACCACATGGCTCACAATTCACCATACACACAAAAGTTCCAGCCAACGCCATTAAGTTTAAAATAAGGAAACCACCACGAATAGAGAAAGAAAATATCTTAAAATCGATTGCTTTCGACCACTCGTGGATTACCCGTTTATAACATGCAACATCAAAAAGACGACAATACACCACGGAACAAGCCGCTAACATTGGGCGATGCCCAACGAATGGTGGACCAGTGGATAAGGGATTACGGCGTGCGCTACTTCTCCGAACTCACCAACATGGTCATCCTTACCGAAGAAGTGGGCGAACTGGCACGACAAATGGCACGCATCTACGGCGACCAAAGCTTCAAAGAGGGCGAGAAACCCAATCTGGGCGATGAGATGGCCGACGTGCTTTGGGTGCTTATTTGCCTGGCTAACCAAACGGGAATTGACCTGGAAACAGAGCTTAGACGCAACATTGAAAAGAAAACAAGGCGCGACAACAAACGCCACATCAACAACGAAAAATTGAAATAATAAAGAAATATGGCTGAACATCATCACAACCACGAACACCATCACCATCATGATGAAGTGAACAAATACGAAAAGACCCTGCAACAATACAACACCGACCTGGACGAAGCGCAGGTGCAGCAGGCAGTTAAAACCATCATTGCCGAGAAAACACTGGCAAACGACACACCCGAGGTGAAGAAATTTCTCTTCGGAAGCATCGAATTGACCACGCTCAGCACCACCGATTCGGACACAAGCGTAATGGCTTTCGTCGACCGTGTGAACCGCTTCGACAGCGCATTCCCACAACTTCCCCACGTTGCAGCCGTGTGTGTGTACCCCTGTTTTGCCGAAGTGGCCAGCGAAACGCTCGAAGTGGAAGGCGTAGAAGTGACCTGTGTGGCCGGCAGTTTCCCCTCTTCGCAAGCCGTTATCGAGGTGAAAGTGGCCGAAACAGCACTTGCACTGCGCGACGGAGCCACCGAAATAGACATCGTCATGCCCGTGGGAAAGTTCCTCTCGGGCAATTATGAGGAGCTTTGCGACGACATTGCCGAGCTTAAACAGGTGTGCGGAGAGCGGCCAATGAAAGTGATTTTGGAAACTGGCGACCTCAAAACGCCATCGAACATCAAGAAAGCAGCCCTGCTGGCGATGTATGCCGGTGCCGACTACATCAAGACTTCAACGGGAAAAGAAAAGGTTTCGGCCACTCCCGAAGCTGCATACGTGATGTGCCAAGCCATCAAAGAATATTACGAAAAAACGGGCATACAGATTGGATTTAAGCCTGCCGGAGGCATCAACACCGTGATGGATGCCATCATCTACTACACCATCGTGAAAGAAGTGCTAGGCGAAAAGTGGCTCACCAATAAGTGGTTCCGACTGGGAACAAGCCGATTGGCCAACCTTTTGCTAAGCGAAATAAACGGCGAAGAAACAAAATTCTTCTAAAAAGCCACACAACAACATCATCAACAGCCAATGAACCCACCCGCAAGAACATTCGTCTTCGTGGCCACAACAGTGGCCGCGCTCTTGCTCATGCACCAATTGCCCACACTTTCTGTTGGCGGAACACAGCTACGCGACGTTAATATTCTGAGCCAAGTGTTGCCCGAGAAAGACGGAAAAGAAATAAATGTGCTGCCCACCACCCCACCC
>CAJPTO010000010.1 GCA_905373605.1 uncultured Prevotella sp. | reverse complement strand
GAAATCTGCTCAGCTAAAAGCTAAAAATACAGCAAAGAGCTAAATACAAAAAGGAAATGAACCCTTGCGTGGAATTTTTAGAACCAGCCTTAAGAGAAAGCGTTGGGTTGTTGGCGTTGCAAGGGCAATTGAAACATTGATGTTGCCCAGAACGGCAATCGCCTTGTCCCTAATTGTTATAACGGTGTAGGCTACCTGGTGCTTGCTCCACGTTGTTAACCGCGCACAATGCTTGCAGGCCGTTTTCCGGCACGCCCTCAAATAGAAAAGGCTTGGTTTGAGAAAGTTGGGACTTTGTGCAAAAGAGAGCGAGTGTGCCCATTTCGGTACACCCGCCCTCTTTATTCATCTCTTACCGAGGAGCGAGAGATGGGCGTGGAGCTATGTGCCAAAGCTGAGGCCTATGGCCACGAACACCCTGGTGTAGCTCTTAAACATAGAACCTTTGGAGTGATAACGCCTGATGCCGAAACCAAAGTCGGGCTTTATTTTCGCTTTGCCCAAGTGCATATAGATGCCTGCATCGTAGTAGTTATACTTCCAGTCTTGCTTGCGGCGCAGGTTGTCTCCCAATCCGATGCGCACATCGAAATTGCCGAGGTCGTTTTTCAGAAACGTATAGCCCACATTCGCGCCATACATCACGTTGGTGTAATAGTCTTTGACCCCGTTGATCTTGAACAAGGCAATCGTACTCTCACCTCTGACATTGACGAAAAACCTATCGGTGATGTTGTAGCCCACGCTGCCTACAAATTCATAAGGCCGAAATTCGTGGTAGAACGCATTCCCTTGGAAATGGATCTCCGCCCGGACATCTTCCTTTTGCGAGAAAGCAAGAGCGGGAATAGCTAAAAGAAATGACAACAGTAAACTTTTCATAATTTTGCCTTTAGAAGTTATTCTAACTTGTTCGTTTCCTCAACATCACTGTACGAACACCCAATTACAGATAGGCATAGGGTAAAACACATCCTGTAAATAGTGTTTTTTTTCATAACAGATTGAATTTTAGTTAAAAGCTAACTGAATGACTTGTGTCATTTTATTACAAAACAACAATGCAAATATACGATTTATAACGATTGGTTGTCATTTTTACGTTAAATAATTATACTTTGTTAACCCGGGAGAAAATGTTGCTATGCTGGTTTTGGCAAATTTAAACGCTTTGAAATCGATTGCCGAAGGAAAGAAAGGAAGATTACAAGCCGTTTTTGACCTATCCATATCGCCCCAATGGATGAGGGATATAAGCGCATGCGAAACCGCAAAGGGCAGATGTACAAGAGCGAAATCATGATCATCTTGCTGTGCTACCATTTTGGCTCTTTCCGCTACTTCAAGCACTATTTCCTCTTTTTCATCAAGGAACATCTGGCAAGCCACTTCCCTAAGACCATGTCTACACGCGTTTCATGGAACTCATGCCTTTTAGCGCGCATCATTGCTGTTAAATAATCGTCCTTGCAATTTGACAACTTGCCGTTTCACCAACACCTAACCCCCACACATTCCGCAAAATGGGTAAGTCTAACCTCTCTTTGGGTAGATGGCCATTGAAAATAATATGCTATCTTTGCAAATGGAAACAATCGATAGTATAACCCATTAAACGACAAGACAATGAACAGTATTTTCGAGACAGACTTGAGCGGCGTATCTGTGTTGCCTAACATGGAAGGTTACGTCGAGATGAATGACCGCACACACGTGTAATAAGGTCTGCCAATGAAAACGTAGCAACAACCTGCCTTTCATGCCAAGGCAAACAAAACATTGAAACCGCATGATGCATGAAACAAGAAAAACAAACAAGGAGAAACAATATGAAACACCTGCTATTGTCCATGTCACTGATGGCCGTAAGCCTATGTGCATGCTCGCAAAACAAAACCAAGGAGGAAACAAAGATGAACAACAACACGGAAAGACGAACACTCGTGGCCTACTTCTCGGCTTCGGGTGTTACGAAAGCGGCAGCTCAACAGTTGGCTGAAGTGGCTAGCGCCCATCTTTATGAGATTACGCCTGAGAAAAAATATACCGATGCCGACCTAAACTGGAACGACGACAACAGTCGTTCGTCGGTGGAGATGAGAAACAGCAAGTCGCGACCTGCCATCAAAGGCAAGGTTGAGCACATCGAGCAATACGACACGGTGTTCATCGGCTTCCCCATATGGTGGTATACCGCGCCCACAATCATCAACACCTTCGTAGAACAAACCGACCTTAAAGGCAAAACGCTCATTACATTCGCCACTTCGGGTGGTAGCACGGTGACAAAAGCCACCAACGACCTTAAGGCCGCTTATCCCGAACTAACGTGGAAAGAGGGAATGCTGCTCAACAGAGGGTCGAAAGACGAGGCGATGAAGCTGGTTGAGAAAGCCGGAAAATAAAAATTGAGGCTTACTGCGCCTACCAAATAGCTCGGCAAAAATAATGGGTAGCAAACGCCTTAGCTTTGCTCCCCCCAACCCAAAAACGCAATACATGATGAAAGAAAGAAACATCGAACGTTGGTTGGCCATGCTCGCAATGCTCGTTGCCGCGCTTAACGTGGCGGCATGTGGGGCAGACGGTCGGCACAACAATCAAGCAACACCCACAAACAACTGGAAAATGAACATACAGGTTAACGGACATACGCTCACTGCAACACTGGCCGACAATTCATCGGCCACGGCATTGCTGCAACAACTGGCCCAAAAGGACGTGACATACGAAGCACACGACTACGGCAACTTCGAGAAAGTGGGCGACATTGGATTTGAATTGCCCCAAAACAACGCCAACATCACCACCCAACCGGGCGACATCATCCTCTATCAAGGTAGAAACATATGCATCTACTACGACCGCAACACATGGAACTTTACGCCTCTGGGACGCATTGACAACGTTTCGCAACAAGAGTTGAAACGCATTTTGGGCACGGGCAACTGCACCATTACCCTTTCGTTGCCACAAACCAGCAACGTGAAGCAAGCCCAAATTGCAACCTACGAAAAGCCTACGGTGTATAACCTGCAAGGACAAAAGCTGAAAGAAAAGCCCCAAAAAGGCGTGTTCATCGAAAACGGAAAGAAAAAAATGCGGAGATAACCTCTTGCAAAGTAAGCACTGCACCATCATTTCACCTACCAGCAACATGAAAGAAAAAGAGACACCCACCACATATCTCGACACCATTGACAGCTATCACCGCCTCTATGGCCTTGAAACGCTGCACCCACTGGCATCGGTTGTAGACTTCAGGCGCGTGAAAGAAGGGCCTACGCACATCCGCCTTAACTATGGCTTCTACGCGCTTTGGCTCAAACATGGCGAACAGTGCTCGCTGCACTACGGCCGTAACCGCTACGATTACCAAGAAGGTACGGTGGTGAGCTTTGCTCCCGGACAGATGGTTGAGGTGGAAATAAAAGACACAAGCGTAAAACAAGACTCCATCGGGCTGCTCTTTCATCCCGACCTGATACACGGAACATCGCTGGGAAGGCACATCGGCGACTACCATTTCTTTGATTACGACTCGGCCGAAGCCCTGCACTTGTCGCTGCGCGAACAACAAATGTTTACCGATACGCTGCAAAGCATATGCATGGAACTGGAGATGCCCATCGACAAACATTCGCAAACCATACTGGTGGACCGCATAAAACTGCTACTAGACTATTGCCAAAGGTTTTACGACCGCCAGTTTATCACGCGCCATAACGTCAACAACGATCTGCTTTCGGCCTTTGAAAAGCATCTGCGCGAGTATCTCCTTGATGGCGAAGCCATGAACAAAGGGCTGCCCACCGTGGCTTATTTCGCCGACAAGGCTTGCCTCTCGGCCGGATACTTCGGCGACTTGATAAAGAAAGAAACAGGAATGATGGCACGACAACTCATTCAACAGCGCATTGTTGACGTGAGCAAACAGCTTGTTTTGGACAATCGCTACTCCATCAACCAAATATCCGACCGGCGGGGCTTTCAATATCCGCAACATTTCACGCGCTTCTTTAAACGCCATGTCGGCATTAGCCCATCCGAATACCGCGCCACTTAGACTGCCATTAATCACTGTTAACGGCTTTAACCATTGCCCTCGAAGCCTATGCCTACTAGGCTTCGAGGGCATTATACGTTGTTTTGGGCACACCACTGATACTTGTCCAAGGCAACCAAAGCACCCCAATACAAAATTTTCTTGTGTAAATTACACTCCTTTTATTTGGAGGTTTGAAAACAAAGACGTAACTTTGCAGTGTAATTAATACACAAGAACGATTATGGAAGAGAAAAACTATGTGTACAAATACCCACATCCGGCAGTGACAACGGATTGTGTAATCTTTGGATTTGATGGCGGAAAGCTGAAAGTATTGCTCGTAGAGCGTGGTCATGAGCCATATAAAGGCAAGTGGGCTTTCCCTGGTGGCTTCGTTAAGATGGACGAATCGTGCGAAGAAGGTGCGCTGCGCGAACTGCAAGAAGAAACGGCTTTGGAAGGGACATGCGTGCAACAGTTCAACACTTACAGCAATCCCAACCGCGATCCACGCGAAAGAGTCATCACGGTTGCCTATTTGGCGTTGGTCAGAATACAAGAAGTGGTTGCCGGCGACGATGCCAACAAGGCACAATGGTTTGATGTAGCCGATGTTCCACAATTGGCTTTCGACCACGATGTGATACTCCGCGACGCCCTGAAACGCGTGCGCGAACAAATTCATTTCCACCCCATCGGATTTGAATTGCTGCCCGAGAAGTTTACCATGAAACAACTGCAAAACCTTTACGAGGCCATACTTGATGTACGATTCGACCGCGGCAACTTTTCGAAAAAAATGCTTCACTTCAACATTCTCACACCGCTAGACGAAACAGTAAGGCCTACTCCTAAACGCGAAGCTCGGCTCTATCGGTTTAACAAAGAAAGTTACGAAGAACTAAAGCAAAAGGGATTTAGACTGGAATTTTAGCCATTAAAGGCCGTGGAGCAGTGAATGATTAACCCTTTGCGTTTTTAAGTTGCTGAGTTTATAGGCCGTTAAAGGTACTGCCGATTTTTAAATGCAAGTTCAAAGGCTTGTGGTTAAAGCCTGTGCACAATAAAACGCACAAACTTAAAACCTCATAAACACATAAACACAAATAACATAAACCAAACAAAATGAAAGACTTACTTATCAGTGCAGCCGTTGGAGACATCGCTGGCATGCCTTACGAATTTGGCAATCGCACAAAAAACTACGACAAAGTGGAGCTTTTGCAACCCCACAGCACTTACACCGACGACACCGTTTGCACCTTTGCCTGCGCCGAAGCCTTGCTAAACCATAAAGACATGGCCACAACGCTGTGGACAAGATGCCGTATGGAAAGGGGCAGAGGCTATGGAGGCCGTTTCCGTCAATGGCTTCATCAACCCCAAGTTACGCCCGCTTACAACTCGTTTGGCAACGGAAGTGCCATGCGTGTTTCAGCTGCTGGGTTTATGGCAACCAGTCCGTTAGAGTGCATTGAGCTGGCAACGCGCACCGCAAACCCAACCCATAACCATCCCGAAGGCATAAAAGGGGCGGTGGCAACGGCCTTAGCTATATTCTATGGCATGCACAACATGGGCAAAACATTTATCCGCGAACACGTGCTGAACAAGCTTTACCCCGAGTGGAGCCATCTTTCGTACAAGGATATTCTGCCCGATTACCGCTTCGACGAAACGTGCCAAATAACCGTTCCCGCAGCGTTGATTTGCTTCTTGGAAAGCACCGACTATGTATCTTGCATCAAACTGGCCATCGCTTTGGGTGGAGATGCCGACACGCTTGCTGCTATTGCAGGTCCAATGGCCTACGCTCACTATAAGTTTATGCCCGAAATATTGGTGAAAGATGCCAAGAACAAACTGCCAGGATGGATGCTCGACATCAGCAGTGCCTTTGACAAGCATGTGGAATTATTGGGCAACATACAACTTTTTGCCGAGAAACAATCGCCTGAAGCAAACAACGAACGTGAATACAACGGCAAAATGCGCCCGACTTTTACGCCCACGAACATTAAACACCTTAACGACGACGAGGTGTTTGTGTTTGGCAGCAACCTCGAAGGCCGGCATCTTGGCGGTGCAGCACGCATTGCAGCTCTGAAATTCGGTGCTATCATGGGCAAAGGTGTGGGCATACAAGGGCAGAGTTATGCCATACCCACCATGCAAGGAGGCGTGGAAACCATTCGTCCATACGTTAACGACTTCATCGAATTTGCACGAATGCATCCACAACTCTTCTTTTTCGTAACGCGTATTGGCTGTGGCATTGCAGGTTTTGACGACAAAGAAATAGCACCGCTATTTGCTAACGCCCACAACGAGCCGAACATCTGCTTGCCTGAAACGTTCGTTAGCGAGCTGTAAGTCACACTTATGTTCCCGCACAATGCCCTTACAGCGGCTTAACGCCATGCAAACATCAAGCAAAGCCACTGCTTTTCGGCAAGAAAAAAGTGCAGGTTGCACAGCCTTAACAAAGCTTGTAACTTGCACTTTTTGCATCATTAGCCTGCTATTTGCGAATATAGTCTTTCAACGCGTCGACATATTCGGCAAAGGCTTGTCGCCCTTTCAGGGTTATTCGGCAAACCGTTCGTGGTCGTTTGCCTTCAAATCCCTTCTCCACATCGATGTATCCGGCTTGGCAAAGCTTGTCTATCTGCACGCTAAGATTACCTGCCGTGGCTTCGGTTCGCTCTTTTAGGTAAACGAAGTCGGCCTCATCTAGCCCCATCAGCAAGGATACAACAGCCAGTCGAAGTTGCGAATGCAACAACGGATCTAAGTCTTTGAACATCATTCACTGGGTTTTCGGTTCAACAAATGCCCTGGAATGATGAAGCTAAACACCGCTGCAAGGCCGAAAAGTAATTGCCACAACGCCATATCAATAGAATTAAAGTAACCCACGAATGCATAAAATCCCACAAGAGAGCCCACTAATGGGAAATAACTGGCCATGCGGTTGCGAAGAATTACGCCAGAGATCGAACTGCCTATCGACAGAAACAGAATGGAAAATGGCATCATAAACGTCATGTAACCATGACCAGTATAGTAAGAAAGAGCCATAAGCGAAACCGTGGCAATAACGAACATCGCCCCCAAAACCTGCCAAACACTGTTGATGGCACGGTCGATATAGGTCACGGCTTTGGGCTTTTTGGTCTTCAACGACAACACAAGCCAGAACACAAACATCAGAAACCACAGTGCTGTAAAATGCAGATTGCCCGTGAAATAAACACATGCGAAAATTACAACACTAAGGAAAACAGAGAAATATCCCCAGTAGAGAAACTGGTTTCCATTGCCCACTTCGAGGTTTTCTTTCGTCGATTCTATCATCCGAGCAATAAGTTCTAAACTCTCTTGCTCTGTTATCTTCTTCTCTTCCATCACATTTTGTTTTTAAAGTTACACATGTTGTTTCGCCATTTCCGCCTTAAGAGCTTCGGCCGAGCAGCTCTTTGCTGACAAATAAATAAGTTTACATCATAAACTTAGCGGCGAAAAAAATATTGGAACGCACCATTTAAGGACTCATTCCACTGCAAAGATAAATAGGTTTACGATATAAACCAAATTAAAAGCAAAGAAAATGAGGCGTAGATGTAAAGATTTAACATTTGAAAAGCCATTAAGGAGAATTGCAAGGAAAAGGAAAACAATTGGCGAAGAGCAAGAGATGGGGTTCGCATCACTTTCTACCAGCAAAACTTGCGCATACGTTTCATTATGCTTAACTTCGCATTCGATTTAGGATAAAAGCAAAAATAGCCACCGATAAGGCCCTTGCACTAGGTATTGACCACAGCTTACACACATACACAAGAAAGAAATGAAACCACGCGACAAAGAAATACTCAACATAGCGATACCTTCCATCGTGTCGAACATCACCATTCCGCTGCTCGGAATGGTGGATGTAGCCATCATGGGACACCTCGGCAACGCCGCTTATATCGGCGCAATAGCCGTGGGCAGCATGATTTTCAACGTTATATATTGGCTGTTTGGCTTCCTGCGGATGGGAACCAGCGGCATGACATCGCAAGCCTATGGGGCGCGAAACCTAGAAGAAGTAACCAAGTTGTTGCTTCGCTCACAGCTCATCGGCCTGCTCATCGCCCTCGCCATCATCGCTTTGCAATACCCCATCGCCCAAGGCGCGCTGTTCTTAATGCACCCCACGGCCGAGATTGCCCACATGGCGCAACGCTATTTCAATGTCTGCGTATGGGGAGCACCTGCGATGTTGGGTCTTTATGGCTTCATGGGGTGGTTCATTGGCATGCAAAACACACGCATACCCATGTTTATCTCCATCCTCCAAAACGTGGTAAACATCGTTGTTAGCCTGGCCTTAGTGCTCTTTGCAGGCATGAATATCGAGGGAGTTGCCATCGGAACGCTCGTGGCACAGTGGGCGGGAATGTTGGTTGCAGTGGGATTTTTCCTCGCCAAATACCGCCCCAAGCTTCACACACACCTTAACATGAAAGGCGTGACCAACCGTACAGACATGGCCGCTTTCTTCAAAGTGAACCGCGACATCTTTCTCCGGACCCTCTTCCTTGTGGCCGTTAACTTCTTCTTCACTTCGGCTGGAGCGGCACAAGGCACGATGATATTGGCCATAAACACGCTTCTGCTTCAGCTGCACACCATCTTTTCTTACTTCATGGACGGCTTTGCATATGCCGGCGAAGCCGTTGGGGGCAAATATTATGGTGCGAAAAACAAGGCGGCTTTCAACGACACCATCCGCCGCTTGTTTGTTTGGGGCGGTGCAATGGTGTTTCTCTTCACCTTATTATATGGTGTGGGCGGGCGCGCTTTCTTGAGTTTGCTCACCAACGACGAAGCTGTGATAACCTCCGCCCTACCCTTTTTCGGGTGGACTGTCGCCCTTCCATTGGCCGGGATGGCCGCTTTTGTGTGGGATGGCGTGTTCATTGGCATCACCGCCACTCGCGGAATGCTCACCTCTTCGGTCTTTGCATCCCTGCTTTTCTTCGCCACGTATTACGCCTTAAGCCCGCTTTTGGGCAACCATGCCCTGTGGTTGGCCTTCATTCTCTACCTGGCCAGCCGCGGTTTGGTGCAAACCGCGCTCTTCAAACGCATCGAGGGCATAAAGACTTTGCGGCAAACGTAAGAGAATTGAAAGAAAAGAGAACAACGCGACATCCCCCTTATTGACCCATTTGTCAATAAGGGGGATGTTGCCATATCACAATGCGCATGCAAACATCACTGATTAATAGACCCACAATGCGGACAACGGCCTTTAGATTGCAAAGCGGCTCCGCAATTTCCACAAAAAAAACGCGCCCTGTTGTTGGCAAAATAACGCCGAAGCGCCCAATAACCATAAACCAACAGTAAAGGATAACCCACATAATAAAGTGTGCTGATGCTGAACACGATATAGTTTAGCGCGCAAACGCCCATCAAGCCGCAGAGGTAGAGCATGGCTTCGCTGAAAGGAAGCTTATGCCGAACATCGTCTATCACGGCCAAACCGATGATGAGAATGGCCCAAACAGAACCGAGAAAGATGGAAAGCAACGGCGGAACGCTAAAGGGATTGAGCGTGGGATGATAGTAGAAATGCCGCCATGTGTCGGCCGCAAACAGCTGGATGCTGGCATAAAACGTGGCCGAAGCTGCCACCAGCAGGGCCAAGAGCGTGGGATAGAACGAGTCGATGTCGCGAACATGCACCAAAAAGGCATTGGCACGCACTATCTTCAGGGCCAAGTACAACATGCCGATAACGCATATCACCACCAGAAAGATGAGCAAATGCACATCCGAAAAAGTGGAAATGAACTGCGAAATGGGGTCGTCGGGCACGACATTGGGCAACAAATGGGCCTCGTTTATCCAGCCAAAGGTAGACTGGTCGCGGGCCAACTGCACCCAAACAGAGTCGTCGCCCGTGGGAACAATGCGGATGTCGGCCACTGCCACATGGTCGTGACGCTTAACAAAGAGCGTATCCAGGTTGACATTGGTGACAAATTCCTCGGGCTGCTGCCTAACAAGGGGCAACGAGTCGGCCTTCACCACGAAGTTATAGTTGTTGGAATAATGGTGCGAAGCCGAAAACGACAGCGAGTCGAGCTGCTGTTCGGTCAATTCGGCCGTACCTTCGTTGTGCTTAGGCTGCTGATGATAACAGCTCGAAAGCACAAATGGCACCATCAAGGCAACCAAGAAGATGTGCCACAATCCCTTTTTCATATCATTCTGCATACAAGTTCATTTGACATTCAGCACAGTTAAACTCCAGCCTGAACCGCCTGTTGTCGCCCAATTGCAAATAAAGCGGCTCTTTCCACGTGGGTTTTGTGCCGCCATGTTTCACACAATGCCCCAGCGAAAAGCGTATACAATGGCGGCATTGCATCAGCAAGGCATCGGCATCCTTGGGGCGTTTCACCTCGAAAGCATCGTCAATCTCAGCCAATCCCTCGGCCTCGTAAAAGGCTTTCGACAGGTGGTTGGAGGCATTATAAAGATAAGAGTGGCGTTTATATTGTGGAGTCCACGCCAGTGTTTGTTGCTTTTCGGGGGGCGAGGGCGTCGTTCGCGGCTCGTCGGTACGATGCAATGACGGTGCCAACAAGGCCTCGATGGCCCGCCTTCGCAAGTCGGCAAGCATGCTGGATGGGATGAAAAGGCTTTCAACACCCGCTTCCAATTCCACATCCGCGCAAACATAAGGTGTGTTGCCAAGCTTGGTTAGCTGCCTAACAATGTTGTCGCGCTGTGGTTTTTGCGCCTGCTGGTGTTCACATTTAAGGCATTCCACAGTGCGTTTCACGCATTTTCCGGCATGGAAAATGGCCGTTTCCAAAGCCAACCCGTCCGCAGTCTGCCGCAACTTCATTTGTAACGGCACTTTTCTTACGGCCGTTTGGCGCGCCATTATTTTGCCGAAAGCCTCATCGTTGTTGCGATAGAGCGACATGCCGGGCTTCAATCCCTCGGGCATTTTCAAGGGGAAAAGGCGGTTGCCCTCTGCCCTGTTCACCCTGAAACCCACCAATTCGCGCTGGTCGTTGATGAAGCAAAGGCCGTCGCCATTGGCAAAACTGGCCGTAGATGCCACGTTAAACGAGTTTCCGCGCAGCTCTTTCACATGCCCAACGTGCTCGCCCATAGCCTTTGGCGTGTCAAACGAGGCGATGCCTTGCTGCCTTCCGCGGGCAAAATAGTCGGTGTAACCGCGGTTAAAGGTTTTTTGCAGGCTGGGTTCAAAGGCATAATCCACCCTACCAAGTGATGCACGACAATAGCGTTGCGGATATTTGCGCACCAGTTGGTTGAGCTTTTGGCTGTAAGCCGCCACCACATTCTTAACATAAGCGATGTCTTTAAGTCGCCCTTCTATCTTAAACGAAGTGGCACCAGCCGCTGCCAGCTCTTCAAGATGGTCTATCTGGCTGAGGTCTTTCATCGAAAGCAGGTAGCGTTGGCGTTCGATAACCGCCCCCGAAGCATCCACCAAGTCGAACTTCATGCGGCAAAACTGCGCGCAAGCCCCACGATTGGCACTTCGCGAAAAGCAATGTTGCGACACATAACACACGCCCGAGTAGCTAACACACAGTGCGCCATGCACGAAGACCTCGAGTTCGGCCTGCGGAAGCTGCTCATGAATGCGCTTTATCTCATCAACAGACAGCTCTCGTGCAAGAACAACGCGCTCAAAGCCATGCGCCAGCAGCCAACTTACCTTTTCTGCCGAGCGGTTATCGGTTTGTGTGCTGGCGTGTAGTGCAATGTTGGGCAGCTTCATCTTAAGCAAAGCCATGTCTTGCACAAGAATGGCATCGGCACCGGCGTGGTACAAGTCCCATATCAGCTGCTGAGTGTCGGCCAGTTCGTCTTCGTATACGATGGTGTTTACCGTAACAAACACCTTCGCAGCAAAGCGATGGGCATAAGCACAAAGCGTTTTGATGTCGTCCACACTGTTTCCTGCTGCCGCCCTTGCGCCAAAACGGCTCGCACCGATGTACACAGCATCGGCACCATGTTCGATGGCAGCCATGCCGCATTCAAGGTTTTTGGCAGGTGCAAGAAGTTCAAGTGGTCTCATTCGCTTGGTGTTTTATTTAATGTCGTTGATGTTGTACGGGGTTTCTTGGTACACATAATAGTTAATCCAGTTGCTGAAAAGCAAGTTGGCATGGGCTCGCCATGTTACCAACGGCGACTGTGAAGGGTCGTCGTTGGGATAATAATGCAGCGGAATGGCCACATCATCACGCTTTCCCCAGTCGCGTTTAAATTCCGTATCAAGCGTGTTTGGCGCGTATTCCAAGTGTCCCATGATGAAAAATTCGCGCCCGCCGCGCGCCATTACCATGCCCACGCCGCTGTGTTTCGACTCAACAACGAGCGTAAGGTCCTTGTTTTGCACGATGTCTTCGCGCCTCACCTCGGTGTGTCTGCTGTGGGGCATGTTGAAATGTGCATCGAAACCGCGGAAAATGGGCAGCAAGGGCAACAGCGGTGTCTGTTCAAACACACCGAACATCTTCTCTCCCAGCGGGTGTTTGGTTATGCCATAGTGATAGTAAAGCCCTGCCTGGGCAGCCCAACAGATGTAAAGCGTGCTGGTAACATGCGTTTTGGCCCACGCAAAAATCTCGGTCACTTCGTCCCAATAGCTCACATCCTCGAACGCCAGATGCTCAACGGGCGCGCCAGTTACAATCATTCCATCGAACTTTTGGTTTCGCATGGTGCCGAAATCTTTGTAAAAGCTCATCATGTGTTCGATGGGTGTGTTCTTCGGCGTGTGGCTCTTAAGCTTCATGAAGCTCACTTCAAGCTGCAGCGGCGTGTTGGAAAGCAAGCGTATCAGGTCGGTTTCGGTTGTTATCTTCAACGGCATGAGGTTGAGCACAACAATCCGAAGCGGCCGGATGTCTTGCGTTGTGGCGCGCGAATTGTTCATCACGAAGATGTTTTCGTGCATCAAGATGTCTATTGCGGGCAGCTTGTCGGGAATACGTAGTGGCATTTTGGTTTACTCTAAACAATGTTTAACCTTGTTGGTGGCAAGCCTGCTACGGGCAAGAAAATGCATTTGTTTCTCGTTTTCGCGCTCGCCTTATGCAAAGGTAGCAATTTTTGGCGAAATGCGAAAGCTTAAAGGAAGGTTAGGCGATTGCGGTTGTGTTGGCTGACGGCAAACACAAGAGGAAAAAGGGAACGGCCTGCCATGATGAAACCACCATCGGCCCCCCGTTCCTGTCAACGACTTAGGATGAATTAGCTTGCAGGATAGGAAGCCACTTGATATCTTTGCTGCTGGCAACAGACGGATTAGGCATCCCCCCGTTGACATATAACCAAACAAAAATGTTTTTGGAATAAATGCAGTTTAAAATCCGACATGTGCAAACGTGCCGTTGGCATGGCCTCGTAGGGAGAAAAAGGAGCGTGGGGGAGGCTTTAGACGCATAGAAGAATCAGAGAAAGAATGCTACGCTCTCGAGTTCAGGGCGCATGCAAATACAATTGCGCATGGCTATATAGTCAAGCGCAATTAGTTTTATTGCCTCGTTTTTCAACCAGTTTGCACCTCGTTTATCAGTACAATGCCACTTGTACTGCGGCTACAAGATGCTTGTACTGTGTCTACAAGGCTTTTGTAGTGTGGCTACAAGATGCTTGTAGCGTGGCTACAAGATGCTTGCAGTGTGGCTACAAAGCTTTTGTAGCGTGGCAGCAAGATGCTTGCAGTGTGGCAACAAGGCATTTGTAGTGTGGCAGCAAGGCTTTTGTAGTGTGGCAACAAATATGGTTGTAGTGAACCATCAGCCAGTGGTGGTTCTGCAAGATGGCAGCAAAAGTCAGAAAGGGGCTTCTCTTTCTTACTGCCTTTTCCTTGCTTTCTAGAAGAACTATCACCAACTTTGCCTATGTAAGACAGGCTGTCACCATAGTTGACAGGTTATTCAGCGGACAAAATGGCATGGAAGTCCGGTGCTGCCCCACTTATAAAGCAACCTTTCACTCTTCAATTTATTTCCTTATTGTTTTCTCGGATAATGTGTGAACATATTGAAAAGACTTAACCTGTAAGGCCAGCCACACTTCTTTTCACCAAAAAAGAGGACACTTTGGAAAGTATCCTCTCATCGTGATTCCGTTGGGGTTCGAACCCAAGACCCACAGCTTAGAAGGCTGTTGCTCTAATCCAACTGAGCTACGGAACCTTTACTTATACCATCTTATGCGGCTTTTGCGGGTGCAAAGTTAGGAAAAAAAGGGGGAATAGCAAAATGTTTGGTGATAAATGTTGATGAATGGAGGGCGATTACAGCCATTATAGTGCCGGAATACGAGTCTAATGGTAGAACAAAATAGAACTGCGGTAGCACAATGGTAGCGCAATGATAGCGCAATGATAGCGCAATAGCAGCGCAATGGTAGGACGATGGTAGAACAACGATAAGAACAACGGGCAGGCCGTGGGTAAGACAAGATGTGGCACTGTGGAGCTATAAGTGATAGGAAAAGTGCGCTTGTTTGACAACTAAAGGATTGATAAGAACTCTACAACAACGCATGCCGCTCACTCTTTGGGGCAAAAGAATGTTCGCAAGTTTGCCAATATGTTGGCAATAAAGAGCAATAGCCCAGTGTTAAAAGCAAAATAATAAACCTCGCAGCACTAAAAAAAGATAATTCTTTTGGCGAATAAGAATAAAAGTGATACATTTGCAAACGTATTTAAATAAAAACAAGACCTCATGTTGAGCTTTAACGCATACTTCTTTTACTTTTACTTTACACAGAAAATGTAAAGCGGGAAGATGCGTGCCAACAATCATCGTGAACATAACAAGAGAAAATAACAACCACATCCCGCTTCTCAACCATTGAGGCGGGATGTTTTTTATTATAAAGTGTATGAAGAGAATTGCCATACAGGGCATTGCAGGCTCGTTTCACGACATTGCCGCTCACCAATATTTCAGTTCCGAGCAGGTGCAAGGCATTTATTGCAACACCTTCGAAGAGGTGTTTAAACAGATTGCGAACGACCCAACGGTAGTCGGAATGGTGGCCATAGAGAACACCATTGCAGGTTCGCTGTTGCACAACTACGAGTTGTTGCGCGCTTCTGGCACAACCATCGTTGGCGAACACAAGCTACACATCGAGCATTGCATTTGCTGCTTGCCCGAAGACGACTGGAATACGTTGAGTGAAGTGCACTCTCATCCCGTGGCCTTGATGCAATGCCGTGAGTTTCTTTCGCGACATCCCAAGCTTAAGGCTGTGGAAGCAGAAGACACAGCAGGCTCGGCAGAGTTCATCGCACAAACAAGACAACGCGGTTGGGCGGCCATCTGCAATGCTTCGGCTGCCAAGTTGTATGGTTTGAAAGTGCTTGAAAACCAGATAGAAGACAACAAACACAACTTCACTCGCTTTCTGGTGGTGTGCCAACCCCAACGTGCAGGAAGCCTTCGCCCGTGGGAACACGCCAACAAAGCCAGCTTGGTGTTTTCGCTTCCTCACGAAGAGGGCAGCTTGTCGAAGGTGCTAACCATACTTTCGTTTTACAACATCAACCTTACCAAAATACAATCGCTGCCCGTCATAGGTCACGAATGGGAGTATCTTTTCTATGTTGATGTCACTTTCGACAACGTCACGCGTTATCATCAAAGCATTGATGCCATCGTTCCGCTTACAAAACGACTTAAGATATTAGGAGAGTACGAAGATGGAAAACAATAAGACATCGGCCATTAAGCCTGCACAAAGGCTCGAGATGGTGCAAGAATACTATTTCAGTCGTAAGCTAAAAGAAGTGGCAGAGCTTGTCTCTGCGGGTAAAGACATCATCAGCTTGGCCATTGGCTCGCCCGATTTGCCCCCCTCTACAAATACCATCAACCGGCTTTGCGAGGTGGCACAGCAAGAAGATGCACACGGATACCAACCCACAAAAGGCACTCCCGAACTGCTAAAGGCCATGTCTGCCCATTACAAGAGATGGTATGGGGTGGACGTAAACCCAGCAAACGAGGTGCTGCCCCTCATCGGAAGCAAGGAAGGTATATTGCATGTCACCCTGGCTTTCGCCAATGTAGGCGACCAAGTGCTGGTGCCCAACCCGGGATATCCCACGTATACCTCGCTGAGCAGGTTGCTCGGCGTGGAGGTGGTGAACTATAATTTGCGCGAAGAAAACCAGTGGCAGCCCGACTTCCGCGAACTGGAAGGAATGGATTTGAGCCGCGTAAAGTTGCTTTGGACCAACTATCCGCACATGCCAACTGGCGGAAGAGCTATGATGAAAACCTACGAACAACTGGTTGATTTTGCAAAAAGGCACAACATCGTGGTGGTGAACGACAACCCCTACTCGCTCATCCTCAACGACAAGCCTTTGTCTATCATGCAAATTGACGGAGCGAAAGACTGCTGCATCGAACTAAATTCGCTCAGCAAGAGCCACAACATGCCGGGGTGGCGCGTGGGAATGTGCGTCAGTAATGCACAATGGATATCGTGGGTGCTAAAAGTGAAGAGCAACATCGACAGCGGAACGTTTCGCGGTATTCAGCTCGCAGCTGCCGAAGCACTCACAGGCAACACCCCTTCTTGGCACGAAACGTTCAACCAAGAGGTGTACTTGCATCGCCGAAACATCGCCGAAAAGATTATGAAAGCCATCGGATGCACGTTCGACCCACAGCAAACGGGCATGTTCCTTTGGGGAAGAATACCCGACAATGTGGAAGATGTGGAACAACTTACCGAAGATTTGCTACACCGACACGGCGTTTTCATCACCCCAGGATTTATCTTCGGCAGCAACGGCAAGCGGTATGTGCGCATCTCGCTGTGCGCAAAAGAAGCGCGAATGGAAGAAGCACTGCAAAGAATTACGGGCAAGAAGTAGCCTGTTTACATGAATGGCGTTCACTGCCTTTTAAGGCAGAGTCCAGAAATAGGCCGATGCACCCATAGCATGACGAACCCGTAGAGGTAGCAAACTTGCAGACACACCAAGTCATAAAATCACATTAACAACAAAACAACAGCAGATATAGATATGGAACTAGACTTATTACCCCTTGGCTTACCTAGCGACAACGAACGTCCTTTCGTTATGGCTGGGCCTTGTTCGGCCGAAACCGAAGAGCAAGTGATGGACACTGCGCGACTTCTGGCGCAGAAAGGTTGCCACATTTTCAGGGCTGGCGCATGGAAACCACGCACCAAGCCTGGTGGATTTGAGGGCAACGGAGAGGTGGCTTTGCCCTGGCTTGCACGCGTAAAACAAGAAACGGGCATGCTCATTGCCACCGAAGTGGCCACGCCAGAGCATGTTGAATTGTGCCTAAATCACGATGTAGACATCCTTTGGATTGGTGCTCGCACAACAGCTAACCCCTTTGCCATGCAGGCTTTGGCCGACAGCATGCGCGGATTGGACATTCCCGTGATGGTTAAAAACCCCGTTAACCCCGACCTAGAGCTGTGGATTGGCGGAATGGAACGCATCAATCAGGCTGGCATTAAGCGGCTGGCAGCCATTCATCGCGGCTTTTCGAGCTACGACAACAAGATGTATCGCAATTCGCCCATGTGGCAAATCCCACTTGAACTGCGCCGAAGAATACCATCATTGCCCATCATTTGCGACCCTAGCCATATCGGTGGACGACGCGAATTGGTGGCTCCGTTGTGCCAACAAGCAATGGATTTGGGCTTCGACGGACTGATTGTTGAAAGCCATTGCAATCCCGACAAGGCTTGGAGCGATGCCAAACAGCAGGTTACTCCCGACGTTCTGGATTACATTCTCTCGCTGCTCATCATCCGCGACAAGGGAATGATGCAAGAAGGCATCACGCAATTGCGACAAGAGATTGACGCTCTTGACAACCAATTGATGGAATTGCTCTCCAAACGTATGCGTGTTTGCAGGCAGATTGGGCAATATAAGAAGGAACACAACATGACTGTGTTTCAGGCAAACCGATACAATGAGATACTTGAAAAGCGTGGTGCACAGGGGGCATTGTTCGGTATGAACCCCGAATTTGTGGCAACGGTGTTCGAAAGTGTGCACGAAGAGTCGGTTAGGCAACAAATTGAGATCATAAACAAATAGGGGAATGAAGATATTGATATTGGGCGCGGGAAAGATGGGAAGCTTCTTTACCGACCTTTTGAGCTTCGAACACGAGGTGGCTGTCTACGACAGGGAGCCTCGCCGCATGCGATTTACCTACAATTGCGCACGTTTCACCTCGTTGGACGAGGTGACAGCCTTTGCACCTCAATTGCTCATCAATGCCGTCACGATGAAATATACCATTGCGGCGTTTGAAGAGGTGATGCCGTTTCTTCCTCCCCAGTGCATTGTAAGCGACATTGCATCGGTCAAAACGGGGCTGTATGCATATTACCAACAATGCAACCACCCCTTTGTTTCATCCCATCCGATGTTCGGACCCACGTTTGCAAACCTCAACCAGCTTAGCACCGAGAACGCCATCATCATCACTGAGGGCGACTATATGGGCCACATTTTTTTCCGCGACCTGTATAGCAGGCTGGGATTGAGCATTCACGAGTACACGTTTGAGCAGCACGACCGCACCGTGGCCTACTCCTTGAGCATCCCTTTTGTCAGCACTTTTGTGTTTGCTGCGGTGATGAAGCCCCAAGATGCGCCAGGAACAACGTTCAAACGCCATCTGAACATCGCACGCGGCGTGCTTGGCGAAGACGATTTCTTGCTACGCGAAATTCTCTTTAATCCCTATACCGCCGAACAAGTGGGACATATTCGCGATGAACTAAATGCCTTGCTCGACATCATCGACAACAAAGATGCCGATGCGATGAAAGATTATCTCACAAAGATAAGGAGAAACATAGAGGGAAAAAGGTGAAAGAAACCAGGAAAAGCCAAAAGGCTTGGAATAAGGTGAATGAGTTAAAGGGTGAAAAGACGGTTAACGCCTTTTCACCCTTTAACGGATTTGGCGCACATTTACACCTCATGCATGTGCAGCCGTTGGTACAAAAGGGCGAGAAGTTCGTCGCGCCTTTCGCAACTAAGCACATAAATGCGGTCGGGTGTATGCACACAGAGCAGCTGGTCGCCGTTCTTTACGTAGGCATGATAACGGCCAATACTGCGATTATAAAACAGCCCATAGTGTCCAAAGAAGAAAGAAATGCCCCAAAGACGCAAGTCAAGGCCAATGTCGTCTTTGGTTTCTACCTTCGTGACGCTGCTTAGCGGTATGCTCACCTTGCCAATCTGGCGGTGAATGATGAGCTGTGTGTGGGTAAGTGTCACCTTGCGCACCTGTATGCAAAAGGCATACAGCACCACAAACACGCAAGCCGTGAAGACAAGCAGATAGGTGAAGAACTGGGCAGAGCCGAAATCGCTGCGAAACATGCCGCCCATGCAAGCCATAAATGCGCCATGCATCAGCACCATGCCAATAACCGTTGTGGCAAGCATGAACTTTGAGTAGGGTGAACGATAGGTGTATGTGTCCATATTCTTTTTTATGCGTGATGGTTTGGGTTCTATATCCTAGAACGTTTTATATCTCGCTCAGCTCCAGCCAGCGCATGCTCTTCTCATCCAGTTCGTCTTTCAGTACGGGCAAGCGTTTGCTCTTCTCCGTTATCTCGGCCACCGAGAGCGTTCCGCTAGAAAGTTGTACCTCAATCTGCGCTTGTTCGGCTTCAAGCGCGGCAATGTCTTTCTCCAGTTGTTCAAACTCGGTCTTTTCCTTATAGGTAAGCTTCCGCTTGGTTTCGTTGCGATAGGCGGGCTTTTCTTTTTTCTCGGCAGGAGCATTTGCAGGTTTGGCCTGTGCCTGTGGCGACAATTGTATCCATTGCCTGTACTGGGTGTAGTTGCCGGGAAAGTCTTGTACCTCTCCCCCACCCTTAAACACCAAGAGGTGATCCACCACCTTGTCCATGAAATAGCGGTCGTGGCTCACGATGATTACGCATCCAGGGAAGTCTTGCAGGTACTCTTCAAGCACTTGCAAGGTCTTTATGTCAAGGTCGTTGGTGGGTTCGTCCAGCACAAGGAAGTTGGGATTGCGCATAAGCACCGTGCAAAGGTAGAGTTTTCGCTTTTCTCCCCCGCTCAGTTTGTACACAAAGTTGTATTGTTCTTCGGGCGAGAACATGAAATGTTGCAAGAATTGCGATGCCGAAAGGTGTCTTCCGCCACCCAAGTCCACGTATTCAGCAATGTCGGTGACAACATCAATCACCTTCTTTTGCTCGTCAAACTTCAATCCTTCTTGCGAGAAATAGCCAAAGCGCACGGTTTCGCCTATGTCGAAGCGGCCACCATCGGGTTGCACCTCACCAAGGAGCATCTTAATGAAAGTGGATTTGCCCGTTCCGTTATTGCCGATGATGCCCATTTTCTCAAATCGGGCGAAGTTATAGTAGAAGTCGCGGAGTATAACCTTATCTTCCGACCACGCTTTGGAGACATATTGGCACTCGAATATTTTGGAGCCGATGTATACATTGCTGCTTTTCAGGCGCACTTGCCTTTCTTCGATGCGCTGTTTGGCCTTTGCCTCCAGTTCGTAAAAAGCATCTTCGCGATATTTTGCCTTATGTCCGCGCGCTTGTGGCTGTCGGCGCATCCAATCTAGCTCACGGCGATAGAGGTTATTGGCGTGTTGCACCTCGGCACGCGCATTGTCTAGCCGCGCTTGTCGCTTTTCAAGATAATAGGCATAGTTGCCTTGGTAGGTGTAAACGGTGTTGTTGTCCAGCTCAATGATGAGGTTGCACACGCGGTCGAGGAAATATCGGTCGTGCGTAACCATGAGCAAGGTTTTGTTTCCCCGCGAAAGAAACCCCTCCAACCATTCAATCATCTCCAAGTCGAGGTGGTTGGTGGGTTCGTCCAGTATCAAGAAGTCGGGTTCGTTGATGAGTGTGTTGGCCAATGCCACGCGTTTTTGTTGCCCACCGCTTAGTTCTCCCATCGGTTGTTGCAGGTTGGCAATCTTCAATTGCGTAAGAATTTGCTTGGCCTTAAGCACCTTTTCGTCGTCGCCATGATGGTTAAAGCAAGCATCTAGCACGGTTTCGCTGGGGTTGAACGTGGGCGACTGCACCAAACAAGCCACGCGCAGGCCGTTGCGATAGACGATTTCGCCGCCGTCTTTGCCTTCTTCACCCAAGAGAATGGACAAGAGGGTCGACTTTCCCGTTCCGTTTTGGGCGATAAGCCCCACACGTTGTCCCTCGGCAATGGAGAAAGAGATGTTTTCGAACAGCACCTTAGCACCAAAACGTTTGGTGAGGTTTTGCACGTCAAGCACAGGTTTCGGGTTTGCCATGCGTTATTGTCCCTCCATTTTTTTATTAATGCTGTCGATATAGTCGAGCAATTCTTCGCGCCCGATGCGTTTTTCCGAACTGGTGATGAAGTAAGGCGGCAGCTCTTCCCATGTGTCCTCGAGCTGTTTCATCCATTTCTCGGCGTTTTGCTTAGCCTTCACCAGTCCAAGCTTGTCGGCCTTGGTGAAAACGATGGTGAAAGGCACTCCGCTTTCGCCCAACCAATCAATGAACTCGCGGTCAATCTTTTGTTGTTCGTGGCGAATGTCGATAAGCACAAAGAGATTAACCAGCTGTTCGCGTTGAAGGATGTAGCTGGAAATCATTTGTTGCAGCTTCTGCTGCACGGTTTTAGACCTTTTCGCGAAGCCATAGCCGGGAAGGTCTACGAGATACCACGAGTCGTTGATGATAAAATGATTGATGAGGAGCGTTTTGCCGGGCGTGGCCGATGTCTTTGCCAAGCCCTTGTGGTTGCAAAGCATGTTTATGAGGCTCGACTTGCCCACGTTTGAACGTCCGATAAAAGCGTATTCTATCTTATTGTCTGTGGGGCATAGCCCAATAGAGGGGGCTGAAAGGGTGAAAGCCGATTTTTTGATGTCCATAAGTGATGTGCTGATTATACCTTATATATAAGGATGATGATGTGACGTGTGGTGCAAGTCGCAGCTGAAGGCCGTGGTGAAAGGTCGCCTGTACACAAAAAGCGGTGCACATGTGGCAACATGGCCATGCCAAGCAAACTTGCACATCCGTCATATGTAGATGCAAAGATAATGAAAATAAATTGTTTTTCATGCTTTCGGGCTGGAAATCATGGCCATTTGCGCCATCCGCTTGTTGGTGTAAGATGTCAAAGGATAGAAAGGAACGACACATGAGATAGAAAATATCTATGCCAAAAACATTGCAAATTGAAAATAAAACCCTAACTTTGATGAAACAAAATCATGCAGACATGACCATACAATACATCATCATCGCTGCCATTTTAGCAATCGCCATCGGCTATTCGGCTTACAAGATATACGAAACCATCAGCAACCGCAACAACCCTTGTGGGGGTTGTAAGGGCTGTTCGATGGGCCAAGAGCAGGCCGAGAGTGGGGATTTGAACAAGAAAAGAGGCACCTGCGAGCACAAAATGTAAAAAACATTTGGTGTTCCGAATAATTATCTATACCTTTGCATCGCATTTAACAAAGGGTACCTTGGCCGATCGGTTAGGTAACGGTCTGCAAAACCGTGTAGGGCAGTTCGACTCTGCCAGGTACCTCTGCAAAAAAGGGAAAGTTCTTCTATGGAGCTTTCCCTTTTACTTTATAGGCATGCCTGCCACTTTACCCACACTTTTCACCATGTTTTTAAAATCTTGCAGGCACAAAAAAGGGTGAGTGATTGTCTTTGCTTAAGACAACACTCACCCTTTTTATCAAGTGGCGTTCAAGCCATTTTAAGGCTTAAGCAACCGTTTCTTCGTCTTTGCTCCAGTCTTCCTTCGTCTTGCGAACATAGCTCTTGTAGCGAAGCTTAGCCATTTCTTCGGCAGCCTTGAACAATTCTTCGGCTTCGTCTGGGTAAGCTTTCTTCACGGAGAGATAACGAACCTCACCTAGCAGGAAGTCGTGGAACTTACTCCAGTCGGGTTCTTTAGAATCGAGCGTGAATGGGTTCTTTCCTTCGTCGGCCAACAGTGGGTTGTAACGCCACAAGTGCCAGTAACCAGCAGCAACAGCATTAGCTTCTTCGGCCTGGCTCTTACCCATACCAGCCTTCAATCCGTGGTTGATACAAGGCGCATAAGCAATGATGAGCGATGGTCCGGGATAAGCTTCGGCCTCGCGAATGGCCTTAAAGGTCTGCGCTTGGTCGGCACCCATAGCCACTTGTGCCACATAAACATAGCCGTAGGTTGTGGCCATCAGGCCCAAGTCTTTCTTACGGATGCGCTTACCTTGCGCTGCAAACTGTGCGATAGCACCTAGCGGCGTAGACTTAGAGCTTTGTCCACCCGTGTTAGAGTAAACCTCGGTGTCGAGAACAAGGATGTTCACGTCTTCTCCCGAAGCGATAACGTGGTCCAAACCGCCGTAACCAATGTCGTAAGAAGCACCATCGCCACCGATAATCCATTGCGAACGCTTAACGAGATAATGGTCGAGCGTCTTCAGTTCGGCGCAAGTTTCGCAGCCCTTGGCGGCACCCTCTTCGATAAATGGCTTGAGCTTTGCGCTCGAAACCTTCGAAGCGTCGGCATCGTCCTTGGTGTTGAGCCATTCGTTGGCAGCTTCCTTAAACTCTGCCGATACGCTATCATCGGCCAAAAGGTTAGAAAGCAGCATCACAATGCGTTCACGCATCTTCTTATTTCCCAATGCCATACCCATACCAAACTCGCAGAAGTCTTCGAAAAGCGAGTTGTCGAACGCCGGACCTTGGCCTGCTTCGTTGGTGGTATAAGGCGTTGAGGGGATGGAAGCCGAATAGATAGACGAGCATCCCGTGGCGTTGGCAATCATTTCGCGGTCGCCGTAGAGTTGCGAAACGAGCTTAACATAGGGTGTTTCGCCACAACCAGCACAAGCACCAGAGAACTCGAAGAGCGGTTTGGCAAACTGAGAGTTCTTCACATTGCTCTTGATGTCCACCAAATGTTGTTTGCTCTTGACGTTCTTGGACAGGTAGTTCCAGTTGGAAATCTGCTTTTCATCGTGTGTAAACGGCACCATTGCCAAAGCCTTTCCGTTCTTGTTGCCTGGGCAAACGTCGGCACAGTTGCCGCAACCCACGCAGTCGAGAACGCTAACCTGAATGCGGAAGTTCATGCCAGCCATAGGCTTGGGCACCTTCATTTCGAGCGTGGCATCCTCAAAGCCCTTAAGTTCCTCTTCATCGAGAACGAACGGACGGATACAAGCGTGAGGACAAACGTAGGCACACTTGTTACATTGGATACAATTTTCTGAAGTCCACTCGGGGTTGAAAGCCTCAACACCGCGCTTTTCGAAAGCCGAAGCACCGTTGCTCATCGTTCCGTCTACCATGTCGTAGCGCACGAAGTCGGACACTTTCAGCAAGTCGCCCGACTGTCCGTTGATGGGGCGTACAATCTCCTTAATGTAAGCTGGCACATCCTCTTCGGCAGCAACAGCATCATCGGGAAGGTTAGCCCAAGAAGGATCAACAGCAAGCGTCTTATATTCACCACCGCGGTCAACGGCTGCATAGTTCTTATCAACAACGTCTTGTCCCTTATTACCATACGATTTCACGATGAACTTCTTCATTTGCTCGATGGCCAAATCAACGGGGATAACCTCGGTAATGCGGAAGAAAGCACTCTGCAAGATGGTGTTGGTGCGGTTGCCCAGCCCAATTTCTTGTGCAATCTTCGAGGCATTCATATAATATACGGTGATGTTGTTCTCCGCGAAGTAGCGTTTGATGCGGTTCGGGATGAACTTAACCAGCTCGTCACCCTCGAAGATGGTGTTGAGAAGGAACGTTCCGTTCTTCTGCAAGCCGCGAATAACATCGTACATGTTGAGGTAAGCCTGCACGTGGCATGCAACGAAGTTAGGCGTGTTAACCTGATAAGTGGAGTGGATGGGCGAATCGCCAAAGCGAAGGTGCGAACAAGTGAAGCCACCCGACTTCTTCGAGTCGTACGAGAAGTAGGCTTGGCAGTGCTTGTTGGTGTTGTCGCCGATAATCTTCACCGAGTTTTTGTTGGCTCCAACAGTACCATCTGCACCCAACCCGTAGAACTTAGCCTCGAAAATGCCATCTGCACCCATCGGAATTTCGGGAACAGCGGGCAGCGAAGTAAACGTAACGTCGTCTACAATGCCCACGGTAAAGTGGTTTTTGGGTACTTCAAGCTCAAGGTTGTTGAACACGGAGAGTATCTTAGCCGGCGTAGTGTCTGAAGAACCCAGTCCGTAACGGCCGCCAACGATGAGGGGTTTGTTCTCCACATCGTAGAAAGCACTCTTCACATCGAGGTAAAGCGGCTCGCCTTCTGCACCAGGTTCCTTGGTACGGTCGAGCACGGCGATGCGTTTCACCGTCTTAGGAACAGCCTCCAGCAGGTGCTTAACCGAGAAAGGACGATAGAGGTGCACCGAAATCATGCCCACCTTCTTGCCCTGTTTCATCTGATAGTCGATGGCTTCGCGTGCAGCTTCGGTGGCCGAACCCATAAGGATGATGATGTTTTCGGCATCTTCAGCTCCATAATAAGAGAAGAGGTGATACTCGCGGCCTGTAATCTCAGAGATTTTAACCAAGTATTCTTCCACCACCTCGGGGATGTTGTCGTAATACTGGTTGCAAGCTTCACGATGCGTGAAGAATGTTTCGGGGTTTTCGGCCGTGCCGCGCGTAACAGGACGTTCAGGTGAAAGGGCACGATCGCGGAAACGCTTGATGTCTTCAGGATTTACCAGCTTGGCAATCTCGTCTTGGTCTATGAGTTCAATCTTCTGATACTCGTGCGAGGTACGGAAACCATCGAAGAAGTTAACGAAAGGAATGCTGGTGCGCAGCGTTGCAAGATGTGGAACAGCCGTCAGGTCCATAACCTCTTGCACCGAGCCCGAGCAGAACATGGCGAAGCCCGTTTGTCGGCAAGCCATAACGTCAGAATGGTCGCCAAAGATACACAAGGCGTGCGAAGCAATGGCGCGAGCCGACACATCGAACACGCAAGGAAGCATTTCGCCCGCGATTTTGTACATGTTGGGTATCATCAACAGTAAGCCTTGTGATGCCGTAAAGGTGGTGGTAAACGCGCCGGCTTGCAAAGAACCGTGCATGGCACCAGCTGCACCGCCTTCGGATTGCATCTCTTGAACCATTACCGTCTGTCCAAAAAGGTTCTTCCTGCCTTTTGCAGCCCACGAATCAACGTGTTCGGCCATGGGCGAAGACGGGGTGATGGGGTAAATGGCAGCAACTTCAGAGAACATATAGCTCACATGAGCGGCGGCCTCGTTACCATCACAAGTGATAAACTTTTTTTCTTTTGCCATTTGAATAAAATATTAATTAATGTATTTGTATTTAATAGAGAAACCCGAAAAGCCAAAGGGGTATTTTGTTTTCTTTTCCCACCTCCGTGTTGTATCGGGCATAAATGGTATCGTTATTATATCTAACCTTGTTCGTCCCCCTGGCATCGCAAATGCGAAACTTCCTTTTCCCGTCTACGATGTAGAATTGGTCCTTGCTACTTTGGCTAACCAGGTGGTCTTTCCACAGTGCGTTGACGAAAAACGTTTCCATGACAACCTGTTCGTCGGCCACTATGGGATAGATGGCGTACATCAGGTTGGGGTTGTGCATCATTATCTTCGATGGCTTCTTTGGAAAATCATCGCCGACAAGATACATCATGTTGATAAGTCGCGCATCGGCCAAGTACTTAATGTAGTTCATCACCGTTGCCCTGCTTGTTTCTATGTCTTGTGCAAGCTGGCTGATGTTCGGTGCTTTCGTTGGGTTGAGCGACAACAAGTAGAATAGTTTTTTTATTTTAGTGAGATATTTCAAGTCTATTTGTTTGATGAGCAAGATGTCTACCTCGGTCATCATGTTCATTGTTTTAAGCAAGTTCTCCGAGAAGTTGCGTTGCTCCAAGAAGAAAGGATAAAAGCCGTGGTGGATGTAGTCGCGAAAATGTTGCGAAGGGCTCACCAAGGGCAAGATGTCTTTCACAATTCGCTCGTGCTGCGTAAGTATCTCTTCCAGCCCATAGGCCTTGAACCTGCTGCCCGTGACGATGTTGAGATACTCGCGAAACGAGAAGCCGCGCAGGTTATAGCTCTTAACGATGCCGTTAAGCTCGGGATTTTCGTCTTTGAGCCGCATGACGCTCGAGCCAGTGAAGATGATTTTGAGCTCGGGATAACGGTCGTAGCACTTGCGAAGCTCCGAACTCCAGTTGGGTTGCTTGAAAACCTGGTCGATGAGCAACACCTTTCCCCCGTGATTAACGAAGTCGGCCGCAAAATCGGCAATCCCGCGACTTTGGAAGTAGAAGTTGTTCATGTTGATGTACAAGCATTGGCGGTCGCCACGTGCAAAGTTTTCCTTGGCATATTGCAGTAAGAAAGTGGTTTTCCCCACCCCACGCGTTCCCTTAATGCCAATCATGCGGTCGTCCCAGTTTATCTCATCCATCAGGGTGCGACGCAGCGTGGCATTGGTATGCTCCACAAGGTAAGCGTGAGTGCGAAAGAAAGCCTCCATAGTTATTACTACTATATTTAAGCGATTAAAACCATGCAAAGTTAACAACAATTTATCAGATTTGCAAACTCTACCTTACAAAATCACTGATCTAAATCATCTTTTTTAGGTATTGCGCGCTTGACACATATAAAACATGCCTCAACGACATAAAAAAGGAGTTCTTGGGGCGCACTTGGATGGAAAAACAGCAAGATGCATACAAAATTTACCTGCCAGAGAAGGATGAAACAACGTCATAAAAAAGCTCAAACTTCGCACCCGACCACCAGCAGCACGCACAGAGACACTTGTTATCGCCACGACACGAAATGGTTCTGAAATTATGTTTCGCCATAAGCATGTAAGCCGACAGCAACTTTACAGCAACAATTTTCCAATGGATGTGTTTGTTGCCTGCGTCTTTGCACGAAGTGTTTGATGCCTGTTTTCAACCAAGATGCTGCATTTGGGCAGGCTTCATTTCCCTATTTAGTAAAAAAAACAGCACGTTTTTTAACATTATGGCTGCCCTCGCGCATCGTAATTTGCCCAGTGGGTGCAAATAATTCATTCTCGCATGAGGCTGTTGCGTGGAAAGCCAAGGGCTGAAAAGCGGCATCACGCAACGGAAAATTAGCCGTTCATAAACCATTTTTACCATAAAAAAGTGCTAAATGGCGCATTTAGCTTTGCTTTTTCTATCACTTAGCTTTGCTTTTCCTATCACTTAGCCTTGC